>NZ_JBHXDQ010000041.1:0-7568 GCF_042725875.1 Streptomyces sp. NPDC127038
GGCATGACCCCGATCATGCCACGCCCCGGCCGGGGGGCGGGCCCCGGCGCGGGGGCCCGCGCCCCCCCCACGCCCCCCCCCCGGGGGCGGGCCCCCCCCCCTTCGCCGTTCCCGCGGCCGAGCCCGGCAGCCCTTCCGGCGTCGTGCTCAGCGGCCCCTGCGGCCCGGCATGAAGGTGAAGACCGCGCCGCCCAGCAGGACGACCGTGCCCGCCACCAGTCCGAGCGCCTCCAGGGCGCCGTGGCTGTCGGAGCCCGTCTCCGCCAGGCCCCCGCCGGAGGACGTCCCCGCGGACCCGGACCCGGAGCCGGACGAGCCGGACCCGCCGCCCGCGGCGCCGCCCGCCTGCGCCTCGGTGTCCAGGGTCAGCGAGACCTCCGACGTGGTCGGGGTGCAGGTCGTCGTCGTACCCAGGGCCATCACCGTCAGCACACCCGGGGACAGCGTCGACGACCCGGTCGCGCCCGGTTTGTAGGTGCCCGTCAGATCGGGGATCTCGATCGGGTCGCCCGACTTGATCGCCGAGGAGTTGGCCGGACCCTCGACGTGCACGGTGCCCTTGTCGGCGCCGCCGAGCACGACCTCCATCGACGGCTTGACGGAGTCGGCGGGAATGTCGGCCGGGCTGTCCATCACGGACCCCTTGAACCGCACGGTGAGGTCGTAGCTCCCGCCGTTCCTCTTCGCGTCGATCCGCACCGGCGAGGTCGCGTTCTTGTCCCCGATGGGCGTCTTGCAGGCGTACGGGACGGCCACCTCCTTGCCGGTGAAGTCGGTCTGCCCGCCGCTGCTCGGCGACGCGCCGACCGATCCGCTCGGCGTCGGAGTCGGCGTCGGGGTGGGAGTGGGTGTGGGGGTCGGCGTCGGGGTGCCGCCCGAACCGCCGCCGCTCGTCACCTTGATGGTCGCCGACGGGTTCACCGTCTCCTTGGGCGTGCACTTGGTGTCGGTGGAGATCGGCTTGCTGACATTGATGTCGTACGCGTCCGGGGTGAGCGTGACGTTCCCCGCCGCCGTCAGTTTCAGCTTGCCCGTCATGTCGGACAGCTTCATGTCGCTGTTCTTGGGGATCGCGGGGTTCGTGCGTGGCCCCTCCATCGCGATGTCCGCCGTCTGCGCGCCGCCCGCCTTCAGCGTGCCGGTGGGCTTGACGGTGTTCGCGTCGAGATCGAGGACGTCGGGGTTCTTCGAGGCGGCCTGGGTGAACTTCCAGGTGATGGTGACCTCGTCGCCCACCTTCGCCTCGGCGGGCGCGGTGATCTCCACCTTCGTGGTGCCCTCGACCGCGGGCAGCCCGGAGATCGCGGGCGGAATGCACTCCGTGGCGTACGACACCTCGGCGGCCTGCGCCGGGACGGCGGCCACCCCCAGCAGGACGCCCGCACCGCCGAGCATCAGCGCGACCCCGGCCGCGCCCGCCCTGCGGCCTCGGGCCGGTACCACTCTCCGTAGCGTGCTCACGTGTGCCCCTCTCTCGTCTGCGTCGTCGGACCGTTCTCGTGCGGTGCGGAGAGCTGACGGTTCGCCCCGGTCCCCGGATCGGTGCCGGGGGTGAACCAGGGCAGGGCGGGGGCCGGGGACGCCGGGGCGTCCTTCGGCGGCCGGGAGGCGGGGTGCACCCAGGGCAGGCGCCGGGTGAGCTCGGCCGGCCCCGGACCGAGTCCCCGGTGCCGGCCGGTCCGCCCGGCCTGCCTCCGGGGGCGCACCCGGTCGACCACGGCCATCCCGGCCCGGAACACGGCGGCCGGGACGACCACGCAGAGCAGGATCCAGAAGAGGGTGACGCCCCAGGGGCGGCCCACGCCCCACGGCTGCTCGGCGATCACCTTCCCGCCGTACCTCAGCGAGACCGTGTAGTCGCCGTGCGCCCCGGCGGACAGTTCGACCGGGATCCTGATCTCCGCCTTGCCGCCGGGCGCGATGCTGCCGCGCCACTCCTGTTCCTCCCACTGCGGGGCGAACACCCCGTGGGCGGTGCCGACCTGGAAGACCGGGTTCCGCACGGGGGCGGTGCCCACGTTGCCGACGGTGAGGACGAGGGTGCGCGAGGGGGGCGAGCCGAACCAGGTCAGCAGACCGCTCGATCCGTCGAGCCGGGTGTCGGTCAGCACCGCGATCCGGCCGCCGCCCTCCTGCTTCGGCAGCGGCGCGACCGCGTGACCGGCCACCATGAAGACGGCGTCGGCCTCGGCCTTCGCACCGGTGACGGTGGCGACGTGCACCACGCAGGGACAGGGCTCGGGCGGCTCGGCCACCGGCAGTTTCCTGCTGAAGCCGCCCTTCGCGTCGGTCGTGACGGCCCGTCCGTCGGCGTTGGCACAGGAGTTGGTGCCGCCGATCACCCCGCGCGAGGGCACCGACTGGCCGCAGATCAGCATCATCAGCAGGGTCCCGGGCCGCCAGCCGCTGCCCGTCACGGTGACCGAACCTCCCGCCCCCGCCTCGGACTTGGACAGGGTGACGCCCGGCCCCCCGGCGGCCGACGCCGGGAACGCCGAGACCGCCCCCGCCAACGGGACCAGGACGAGCGCCAGCACCGCCCCCAGCGCCGCCGCCCGCACTCTGCCGCCCAGGACGCTCACGACACCGCTCCCGTCAACTCGACCTGTCTGCCCGGCTGTTCATCGGATCCCTCGCCCCGCACCCGGCGCCCGCGAGACCACGGCCCACGTCCCCCGGCCCGCCCGCGCCGCCGTAGGGCGAACAGGGCCCCCAGTGCCGCCAGGGCCGCGCCCGCACCGGCCATCGCCGCCCACGGCACGAACCGGACCGACGCGGCCCCCGTCGAGCGCACACCGCCCGCCGCCGTCACCGTGAGCCGCACCTCGGCCGCGTCGAGCGCGGGCGGATCGGTCCAGGGCTCGTGGAGCGTGATCCGGCGGCCCGGCGGCAGTTCGACGGGCAGGGCGCGCGGGCCCCGGTCGAGCAGGGCGCCGAAGACCCCGCCCGCGTGCACGGCGAGATACGGGACGAGGACCGTGGTGCCGCGGTTGACCAGGTCGTACGAGATCCGGCCGCCGCCCACCCTGACGTGCTCGACGGTCAGCGCCGGCAACGCCGGTCCCGGCACCCGGAGCCGGACCCGGACCGCCGAGGTGCGGCCGCCGCCGCTCGCGAGGATCGCGCCGGGATGGTCGCCGGGCGCCGCCCCGGCCGGGACGCCGATGGTGAACGGCACATCGGCCCGGGTGTGCGCCGGCACCCGTACGGACAGTTCCCGCACCGCGGTCCTGCGGCCGTGCGCGCGACCGGCGAAGGCGATCCAGGCGCCCGCGTCCGCCGGCCCTTCCCGCACGGCGGAGGTGCCGTCTGCGGCGCCGCGCAGCCGGACGGTGAGGGTCCGGGCCCCCGGGTTGAGCACGGACACCGCGTCCTGGAGGACCGTGCCGGGCGCCCCCTCCGCGTAGACGGCGGGCCGTCCGTCGGCCGCACCGCCCGCGGCCGGCACGACGGACCAGCCCTCGGCGGCCAGGGCCGGCGGTGCCGCGCCCAGCAGCACCAGGGTCAGGCCCAGCACGCGGGCAGCGGGGAGTGCGTACGGCATGCGGCGGCTCCAGGTCGTGGTGCGGGACGGTCAGCGGCGTACCGCCTGATGCCTGCGCGTCAGCCACAGCACGCCCGCCGCTCCGGCGAGCAGGACGGTGCCGCCGAGGGTGCCGAGGGCGATCACGGAGTCCTCGGGGCCGGTCTGTGGGAGGGAGCCGCCGGAACCGGAGGAGGAGCCCGAGGTCGACGAACCCGAGGTGGACGAGCCGGAGGTGGACGACCCGGAGGTCGACGAGCCCGAACCGCCCGCCGCCGTGACGTCCAGGGTCAGCGAGGGCCCCGGGCTGTTCGTGGGCGTGCAGGTGGTCGTGGTGCCGAGGGCCTTGATGGTGAGGACGCCCGCGGTGAAGGTGACCTTGCCGGACTTCTTCGGCGTGTAGGTCCCGCTCAGGTCATTGATCTTTATGGGCGTGTTGGCGGGGATGGCGGCCGCGTTGGCCGCGCCGCTCACCGCCACCGTGCCGCTGTCCGCGCCGCCCACCTTGATGACGGCGCTCGGCGTCATCGCGCCCTTGCCGAGCTCGACCGGGCTGGAGGAGACGCCCTTCTGCCAGGACATGGTGAGCTTGTAGGAGCTGCCGCTCCTGACGCCCTTGATGTCGATGGGGGATACGGCGCTCTTGTCGCCGATCGGTGTCTTGCACTGGTAGTTGACGTCCACCACGTCGGCCTGAGCTGCGGGGGCGGCCGTCAGCACCGCCGAGCCGGCCAGGGCCGCGGCGAACGCGAGCGCGGCGGTTCGTTTCTGGTACGTCCGGTACGACACGGGCCTGCCCTTTCCTGACGGAACATCAGATCGGCCGTCAAGGTACGCCCGGGGACTTGTGGAGGGAAGACACAGTGCGTCCCGGATCCGTGAGGATCCGAAGGACGTCCGACGCCTCAGGAGGGGAATCCCGAACCGCGGGTAACCCCGGAGGACCGGCTGGGGGTGGGGCGGGGCGGGGCGCACGGGTGCGGCACGCTTCCGGGCGCGGTGCGGTCGCGTGGGAGACAGCGGGGCGTGCTGCGGCCGGGGCGGAGGCGCCGGTGCGCCGGTGCGGCGGAGGCATTGCGGTTAGGCCGGTGCACCCGACGTGGTGCGGCTGGGCGGGGGCGGCGGGCGGGGTGCGGGTACGCCGGTTCGCCTGCGCGCAGGAGGCGGTGGCCGGGCGGGGGCGCTGGGCGGGGTGCCGGTGCGGCGGAGGCGTTGCGGTTGGGCCGGTACGTCGGACGCGGTGCGGCCGGGCTGGGTGCGGCTACGCCGGACGTGGCGGGGTCACTCCGGGGCGCTGGGCGCGGCGGGGTCGGGCCGGTGGCAGTGCGCTCGGGCGGGCGCGGCGGGTTGCACCGGTGCGCCTGGGCACGGTACGACTGCGCGGGTACGCCGGTAGCGGTGCGGCTGGGTGGGCGCGCCGGGGTTGCACCGGGGCGCCGGGCGCGGTGTCGGTGCGCCGGGCGTCGTGAGGCCGTGCGGGGTGTGTCGGGTCCGGTGGGCTAGGCGGGTGCGCCCAGTTCCGCCCAGACCGTCTTGCCCGCCACTCCGGGTGTCCGTACGACCCCCCAGTCCAGGCAGAGCCGCTGCACGATGAACATGCCGTGCCCGCCGGGACGGCCCGCGCGGTGCGGGGTGCGCGGGGCGGGCTGGCCCGACCCGCGGTCGGAGACCTCGATGCGCAGCACCTTGTTGTCGCAGGAGATCCGGAGCTCGTCCGGTCCCTCGGCGTGCAGACAGGCGTTGGTGACCAGCTCGGAGACGACCAGCAGGACGTCCTCGGCGGCCGCCCGCCGGTCGGCGCTCGCCGCGGGCAGCCAGCCCCACGCGTACAGCGCCTGCCGGGCGTAGTCGCGGGCGAGCGGCACGACACCGCTCTCGCCGACGAGGCTCAGCGTGCGGACCTGGCCGCCGGCGGACGCGGGGGCCGCGCCGGCCGGGGAGGCCACGGGGGCGCCGCCTACGGACGCCACGCTCTCCACGGGCGCCACGCCCCGCGCGGACACCGCGGAAGCGCCGCCGTCGCCCGACTCCGGGCCGCGGTCGCCCGGCGAGCAGGGCCGGGTGGTGCTCATCAGCGCTTCACCTCACCGATTCACCGGTTCACGATTCAAGACTCAGTACGCAGTACTCAGTACGGATGGATCAACGGCTTTCGCCGCTTGTGGATCAACAACTTCCGCCGCGGCGGCCGCCGGCCCCCGGACCACCGGCCCGTCCAGGATGTCTCCTGCCCGACGGAACCGCGCGAACACCCACGTATTCGGCACGGAACCTGTGACGCGAGTAACGCGCCGGTCACGCAGGGGGACCCGGGACGGGGGCCAGGGCATGTCCGAAAGCCCGCGGATCAGCCCGACAGGGCCGCTTCGAGCGTGTCGTGGACAGTGAAGACGGCCTCCGCCCCGGTGATCTCGAAGACGCGGGCGACCACCGGCTGCATCGCCGCCAGGTGCACCCCGCCGCCCGCGGCCTCGGCCTTCAGCCGGGCGCCGAGCAGCACGTTCAGCCCGGTGGAGTCGCAGAACTCCAGCCGGGAACAGTCGATGACCAGTCGCGCGTACCCCTTGTCGAGACACTCCTCGAGTGGCTCACGCAACAGGTCGGCCGTGTGGTGATCGAGCTCACCCGCGGGGGTCACGACAGCACTCGTGCCCTCTTCCCGCACCTCGACAAGAAGCCGGCCAGACTGTGCGCTGCCGACCGTCCCGCGGTCCATGCCGTCTCTCTCCCGAGTGTCGCGACTACTGACGTACGCACTCGAACACTACGCCTTCTCCACGGCACCCGACACCCGAACAACCGTACCAAAATGGACATTTCACCGGGTATGACACTTGCGGTGAGTTCCGGAAACCGGATAGGGCTAGGAGGGACACCTATCCGACCCGGCCGGCTTTGGAGGCGCCGCACACCGCAGTGCACGTATTGGCATCGGCGGCCATATGCCGAGAACGATGGAGGACACATGTCACCCCGGCTCGACGCATCGCAGACCCTGACGGCGACGTCGACACCTTCTCCGCGATCCCCGGAGCACGTCGACGGAACCGGAACCGAAGGAACCGACGCACTCACCGGACTCGCCGGCCTTCCGGAGATCCCCCCGTTCGACGAGGTCGGGCCGGTGGACGCACGGGCTCTGTCCAAGACGCTCTTCGCGCGGCTGGAGTCCCTCGAAGAGGGCACGCACGACTACGCGTACGTCCGCAACACACTCGTCGAACTCAACCTCGCGCTGGTGAAGTTCGCCGCCTCCCGCTTCCGCTCCCGCAGCGAGCCGATGGAGGACATCATCCAGGTCGGCACCATCGGCCTGATCAAGGCGATCGACCGCTTCGAGCTGAGCCGCGGCGTCGAGTTCCCCACCTTCGCGATGCCGACGATCATCGGCGAGATCAAGCGCTTCTTCCGCGACACGTCCTGGTCGGTGCGGGTGCCCCGCAGGCTCCAGGAACTCCGGCTCGACCTGGCCAAGGCCGGTGACGAACTGGCCCAGCGCCTCGACCGCGCCCCGACCGTGAACGAGCTCGCGGAACGGCTCGGCATCAGCCGCGACGAGGTCGTCGAGGGCATGGCCGCGTCGAACGCCTACACGGCCAGCTCGCTGGACGCCCAGCCCGAGGAGGACGACTCCGAGGGCGCGCTCGCGGACCGCATCGGCTACGAGGACAACGGACTCGAGGGCATCGAGTACGTGGAGTCCCTCAAGCCGCTCATCGCGGAACTCCCGCAGCGCGACCGGCAGATCCTCTCGCTGCGGTTCGTGGCGAACATGACCCAGTCCGAGATCGGCGACGAACTCGGCATCTCCCAGATGCATGTCTCCCGGCTGCTGTCGCGCACCCTCGTGCGACTCCGCAAGGGCCTGACCGTCGAGGAGTGAGTGGACTTCGCGGCCCACGAGGCCGCGCATCCGGGGCGGGGGGGGGGCGCGGGGGCCCCGGCCCCCCCCCCCCGCCCCGCCCCACCCCCACACACCCCCCCGGGGGGGGTGGGGGCCCCCCCCAGCGTTTTAGGGCACCCAATAACCCCACCCACCCGCCCC
>NZ_JBHXDQ010000041.1:7578-83022 GCF_042725875.1 Streptomyces sp. NPDC127038
GTTGGTGGCCCGCTTCATTTGTTTAAATCTCACTGGGCCTTCCCGGTGTTGTTTGTTGGGCACTCCGGGCCCCCGGCGGCGGGTCCGCGGGGGCGCCCGGGCGCCGAGCGCGCCGGGCCGCTCCGCCCTTTCCGGACAACTCCCTTACCTCGCCCTGTGGTTGAGAGCGCTCCCACGGATTCGTTGTCCGGCAACTCTTTCCCCACAGGGCCGATCCCGTCACTATGGGCATCCCAAACTGGCCGGTACGTCAGGACGGGACGAACACGCACCAAGGGCGGGGAGGCGGACGGACATGGCGCAGGGCGACCCTGCCGGCGGAGGAACCGCGGCCGAGGGGGAGGACCGGGCGGCGGGGGCGTCCGACGCACGGCTGACCGAACTGCTGCGCGCCGGCACCGCGACGGCGTACACGGCCCTCCAGGAACTCCGCGCGCGCCACCGCGCCCCGGTCCTCGCCTACGCCCGGCTGTGCACCACCGGTGAGTCCGGAGCCGGCCAGCTCGCCGCGCAGACCTTCACCCTCGCGGCCCGCGAGACGGCACGCGGCATCGACCCGAACGTCCCCTGGCGGCACCAGCTCCTGCTGCTCGCGGGGCGGACGGCCGCCTCCTGGGCCCGGGACCAGCGGGCCGCCGGCCTCGACCCCGGTCTGCTCCTCGTCCTCAGCACGGCGGGCCCCTCGGGACCGGTCCCCTCCCTGCTCCCCGCCTTCCAGTCGCTGCCGTCCCGCGCCCAGGGCCTCATCTGGTACGCCGTCGTGGAGCGCGAGCCCGCGCAGCGGACGGCGGTCCTGCTCGGCCTCACGCCCGAGGACGTCACGTACGGCACCGAGCAGGCGCTCCAGTCGCTGGGCCAGGCCTGTCTGCGGTACCGGCTGGCCGCGTCGGACGATCCCCGCTGCGGGGACTTCCGCCGGCTGATCGAGGAGTCGGTGCGGCCCGACAACCCCCGCTCCAGCACGGACCTCAACACCCACATGGCGCACTGTGCGCACTGCTCGGCCGCGTACGAGGAGCTGACCGCCCTGCGGGACCATCCGCGCACCGCGCTGGCCGAGGGGCTGCTTCCCTGGGCGGGCACGGCGTACGTCACGGCCGGCGTGCCGGGGGCGGCGCCCGTCCCGTCCGGGCCTCCCGCGGGTCCGCGGGCGTCGGTGCTGCCCTGGCCGCCGTCCCGGCGGGTCGTCCTGACCTCGGCGGCGGCGCTCGGCGTGGCCCTGGCGCCGGTCCTGTTCCTGCTGCTGTCCCCCGGCGGGACACCGTCCACGGGCGCGGCGGGATCGGTCGGCACACCGGCGCCGCCCGCGGTGACGGTCACCGCCACGGTCCCGGTCACCCCGTCGGCGTCCGCGCCCTCCCCCTCGGTCTCGGCCTCGCCCTCGCCGTCGGCGGCCTCCGCGTCGCCCTCCCCGTCCCGTACGCCGGCGCCGCCCGGGTCACCGAGCCCCGATCCGGCCCCGTCCGTGGTGTTCCGGCCGCCGGGCGGTTCCTACGCCCAGGTGGTGAACGTCGCTTCAGGGCTGTGTCTGGACATCCGGGACGGCGACCTGGAGAAGGGCACGGACGTGGTCACGGCGCCCTGCACCTCCTCCTCGACCCAGCGCTGGCGCGTCGACACCGACAGCGGTTCGCTGCGGTCGGCCGCCGACGACGGCTTCTGCCTCGACAGCCGCGGGTCGGTGGACCGGGGCGTGGGCATCTGGGAGTGCTCCTCCCTCGACGGCGACCACGGCGACAACCTCCGGTTCACCGTCGACGCGGACGGCGTGATCCGCCCGGCCGTGGCCATCGAGACGGCGGTGACACCGGACGGCGACGACGGGCTGTCCCTGGTGCCGCTGAACGGGGGCACGGGCCAGCGCTGGCGGGCGGGCCACGCCTGACGCGGTCGCGGCCCCCCGCCGTCGGCGGGCTCAGATCTCGCGGACGCCGCGCCGCCAGACGCCGGTGACCAGGGGGACGCCCGGGCGGTAGGCGAGGTGGACGTGACTGGGCGCGTCCAGCAGGGTCAGGTCCGCGTGGGCTCCCGGCGCGATCCGGCCGACGTCGTCGCGGCGCAGCGCCCGCGCGCCGCCCGCCGTCGCGGACCACACGGCCTCGTCCGGGGTCATCCGCATGTCCCTCACCGCGAGCGCGATGCAGAAGGGCACGGACGAGGTGAAGGACGAACCGGGATTGCAGTCGGTGGACAGGGCCACCGTGACACCGGCGTCGATCAGCCTGCGGGCGTCGGGCCACTGGGCGCGGGTGGAGAACTCGGCGCCGGGAAGCAGCGTCGCCACCGTGTCGCCGCTCGCCAGGGCGTCGACGTCCGCGTCCGTCAGGTGGGTGCAGTGGTCGGCGCTCGCCGCGTCCAGTTCGACGGCGAGCTGGACGCCGGGGCCGTACGAGAGCTGGTTGGCGTGGACGCGCGGGTGCAGGCCCTTGGCCTTGCCTGCCGTGAGGATCGCCCGCGCCTGGTCGCCGTCGAAGGCGCCCTTCTCGCAGAAGACGTCCACCCAACGGGCGTACGGGGCGCACGCGTCGAGCATCTCGCCGGTCACCAGGGCGACATAACCTGCCGGGTCGTCGGCGTAGTCCGGGGAGACGATGTGCGCGCCGAGGTAGGTGACCTCGTCGGTGTGCGAGGCGGCGATGCGCAGCGCGCGGGCCTCGTCCTCGACGGTCAGGCCGTAGCCGGACTTGGTCTCGAAGGTCGTGGTGCCCTGGCGGAGGGCCTCGCGCAGATAGCGGGTGAGGTTGCGCTCCAGTTCCTCGTCGGAGGCGGCGCGGGTGGCGGCGACGGTGGTGCGGATGCCGCCGGCGCTGTAGGCGCGGCCGGACATGCGGGCGTTGAACTCCTGGGTGCGGTCGCCCGCGAAGACCAGGTGCGAGTGGGAGTCGACGAAGCCCGGGATCAGAGCGCGGCCGCCGGCGTCGACCCGGTTGTCAGTGGCGGGTGCTTTGCTTGATTCACCGGTCCACGCGACGCGGTCGCCGTCGATGACGACGGCCGCGTCCTGGATCAGACCGAGCGGGGATCCGTCACCTCGGGAGGGATCGTTGGTGACCAGACTGGCGATGTTGGTGATGACGGTCGTGCTGCTCATGGCGTCCTCAGGGGTGGCGGGACTGCTGGTGGGGGGTGCCGGGCGGGTGGTGTCCCCCGCCCGGCACGGAGTCAGGAGCGCAGTGCCTGGACGGCGTCCGCGAGCGCTGTGGGCACGTCGGGGACGAGCGTGTGCGCGCCGTCGCGCACGACGTGCCGGCCCGCCACGACCGTGTGCCGGACGTCGGCAGCCGTGGCCGCGAATACGGCTGTCTCCGCGCCGAGGCGTGGCACCGGTCCCGCTGTTCTGACCGAGTCGAGGGCGATCGTCGTGAAGTCGGCGAGGGCGCCCGTCTCGATGGTGCCCGCGTCGTCCCAGCCGAGGGCCGCGTGGCCGTCGGCGGAGGCGGCGCGCAGCAGGGCGGCGGCCGTCCAGTGACCGCGGGTGCGGGTGCGCAGGCGTTCGTTCAGCTCCATCGCGCGGGCCTCTTCGAGCAGGTCGATGACGGCGTGGCTGTCGGAGCCGAGCGAGAGGGGTGAGCCCGCGCGCTGGAGGGCGACGGCGGGGCCGATGCCGTCGGCGAGGTCGCGTTCGGTGGTGGGGCACATGCAGGTGCCGGTGCCGGAGCCGCCGAGCAGGGCGATGTCCTCGTCGGTGAGGTGCGTGTTGTGGACGCCGGTGGTGCGGGGTCCGAGGACGCCGTGGTCGGCGAGCAGGCGGGTGGGCGTGCGGCCGTGGGCGGCCTGGCAGGCCTCGTTCTCGGCGGTCTGCTCGGACAGGTGGACATGGAGCGGGGCGCGCCGCTCCTCGGCCCAGCGCGCCACGGTGGCGAGCTGTCCGGCGGGCACGGCCCGTACCGAGTGGATCGCCGCGCCGATGCGTGCGTGATCCCGGTCCTTGAGAAGTGAAGAGCGTTCCGCCCAGGCGTCCGCGGTGCCGTCGGAGAAGCGGCGCTGGTGCGGGTTGGGCGGCTGTCCGAAGCCGGAGGAGAGGTAGGCGGTGTCGAGCAGGGTGATGCGGATGCCCGCGTCGGCCGCGGCGGCGATGAGGGCCTCGCCCATGGCGTTGGGGTCGGCGTAGGGGGTGCCGTCGTGGGCGTGGTGCACGTAGTGGAACTCGCCGACCGCGGTGACTCCGGCGAGCGCCATCTCCGCGTACACCGCGCGGGCCAGCGCGTGGTAGGTCTCCGGGGTCAGCCGGTCGGCGAAGGAGTACATGATCTCGCGCCAGGTCCAGAAGGTGCCGGAGCCGACCTGGACGGTGCCGCGCAGGGCGCGGTGGAAGGCGTGGGAGTGGGCGTTGGCGAGGCCGGGGAGGGTGAGGCCGCGCAGGATCTCGGCGCCCGGCGGCGGGGTGTCGACGCCGGTGCGGACGTCGGTGACCCGGCCGTCGGCACCGGTGCCGTCGGCCGACACGGTCACGGTCACGCCTGGCTCGACGTGGGTGTCGAGCCAGGCGTGTTCCAGCCAGTACGTCTGCGTCACCAGCAGGCCAGCCCTTCGAGTACGTCGGCGAGTGCGGTCACCCCGGCCAGGCAGTCGTCCTCGGCCGCGTGCTCGGCCGGGGAGTGCGAGACACCGGTGGGGTTGCGTACGAACAGCATGGCGGTCGGGACGGTTCCGGAGAGGATTCCGGCGTCGTGTCCGGCCCCGGTCCCGAGGACGGGGACGTTCAGGGCGGCGTCGCGTTCCTTGCCCAGGATGCGGGCGAGTTCGTCGCGCAGGGCGTGCTCGAACTCGACGACGGGGGTGAACGACTCGCGGACCACGTCGAGTTGGATGCCCTGTGCCTCGGCGTACTCGCGGGCCGCCTTCTCGACTCCGCCGACGACCGTGTCGAGGGTGGCCTGGTCGGCGGCGCGGGAGTCGAGCCAGCCGCGTACCAGGGAGGGGATGGCGTTGACGCCGTTGGGCTCGACGGCGATCTTGCCGAAGGTGGCGACGGCGCCCGCGAGCCGGGCCTCGCGGCGGGCGGCGAGGACGGTCTCGGCGTAGGGCAGCATCGGGTCGTGGCGGTCCACGAGCCGGGTGGTGCCGGCGTGGTTGGCCTCGCCGCGGAAGTCGAAGCGCCAGCGGCCGTGCGGCCAGATGGCGCTGGCGATGCCGATCCGGTCGCCGCTGAGGTCCAGGGCGCGGCCCTGCTCGACGTGGAGTTCGACGAACGCGCCGATCCGGCCGAGGCGTTCGGGGTCGGGGCCGATGGCGGCGGGGTCGTGTCCGGCGCGTTCCATGGCCTGCGGCAGGGTGATGCCGTCGGCGTCGGTGAGGCGGTGCGCCTGCTCGACGGTGAGCTGTCCGGCGGCGAGCCGGGAGCCGACGCAGGCGAGGCCGAAGCGGGCGCCTTCCTCGTCGCCGAAGTTGACGATGGCGAGGGGCTTGGCGAACCGGACGCCCCGGGCGCGGAGTTCGTCGAGGGCGGCGAAGGAGGAGACGACTCCGAGGGGGCCGTCGAAGGCGCCGCCGTCGGGCACGGAGTCCAGGTGCGAGCCGGTGACCACGGCGTCGCCCTCGGCGGGGTCGCCGAGCCAGGCCCACTGGTTGCCGTTGCGGTCGAGCTCGTAGGTGAGCCCGCGGGACTCGGCCTGCTGCCGGAACCAGGCACGGCAGTCGGTGTCGGCCCCGGTCCAGGCGAACCGGCGGTAGCCGCCGGAGGCGGAGCTGCGGCCGATCGGCAGCAGCTCCGCCCACATGCTGTGGAACGTCACGCGTCGCCGCCCTCGTGACCTTCGCGCATCGGGATGCGCACGCCACGCTCGTCCGCGACGGACTCGGCGATGTCGTAGCCGGCGTCGACGTGACGGATGACGCCCATGCCGGGGTCGTTCGTCAGGACGCGGCGGATCTTCTCGCCGGCGAGCTTGGTGCCGTCGGCGACGGAGACCTGCCCGGCGTGGATGGAGCGGCCCATGCCGACGCCGCCGCCGTGGTGGATGGAGACCCAGGAGGCGCCGGAGGCGACGTTCACCATGGCGTTGAGCAGCGGCCAGTCGGCGATGGCGTCGGAGCCGTCGAGCATGGCCTCGGTCTCGCGGTACGGGGAGGCGACGGAGCCGCAGTCGAGGTGGTCGCGGCCGATGGCCAAAGGGGCCGCCAGCTCGCCGGAGGCCACCATGTCGTTGAAGCGCTCGCCTGCCTTGTCGCGCTCGCCGTAGCCGAGCCAGCAGATACGGGCGGGCAGGCCCTGGAAGTGGACGCGCTCGCCGGCCAGCTTGATCCAGCGGTGCAGCGACTCGTTCTCGGGGAAGAGGTCGAGGATCGCCTTGTCCGTCTTGTGGATGTCGGAGGCCTCGCCGGAGAGGGCCGCCCAGCGGAAGGGGCCCTTGCCCTCGGAGAAGAGCGGGCGGATGTAGGCGGGGACGAAGCCGGGGAAGGCGAAGGCGCGGTCGTACCCGGCGAGCTGGGCCTCGCCGCGGATGGAGTTGCCGTAGTCGAAGACCTCGGCGCCGGCGTCCATGAAGCCGACCATCGCCTCGACGTGGCGGGCCATGGACTCGCGGGCGCGGGTGGTGAAGCCGGCCGGGTCCTTGGCGGCCGCGTCGGCCATGTCGTCGAAGTCGACGCCGACGGGGAGGTAGGCGAGCGGGTCGTGGGCCGAGGTCTGGTCGGTCACGATGTCGATGGGGGCGCCCTCGGCGAGCATGCGGGGAAGCAGTTCCGCCGCGTTGCCGAGGAGGCCGATGGAGAGCGGCTTGCGCTGGTCGCGGGCCTCGACGGCGAGCTGGAGGGCGTGCTCCAGGGAGTCGGCCCGCACGTCCAGGTAGCGGTGCTCGATCCGGCGCTCGATGGCGCGGGGGTCGACGTCGATGCAGATGGCGACGCCGTCGTTCATCGTCACGGCGAGCGGCTGGGCGCCGCCCATGCCGCCGAGGCCGGCGGTCAGGGTGATCGTGCCGGCGAGGGTGCCGTTGAACTTCTTCGCGGCGACGGCGGCGAAGGTCTCGTAGGTGCCCTGGAGGATGCCCTGGGTGCCGATGTAGATCCAGGAACCGGCCGTCATCTGGCCGTACATGGTCAGGCCCAGCTGCTCAAGGCGGCGGAACTCCTCCCAGTTGGCCCAGTCGCCGACCAGGTTGGAGTTGGCGATGAGGACGCGGGGGGCCCACTCGTGGGTCTGCATGACGCCGACGGGGCGGCCGGACTGGACCAGCATGGTCTCGTCCTGCTTGAGGGTGCGCAGCGTGCGGACCATGGCGTCGAAGGAGCGCCAGTCGCGGGCGGCCTTGCCGGTGCCGCCGTAGACGACGAGCTTGTCGGGGTGCTCGGCGACCTCGGGGTCGAGGTTGTTCTGGAGCATGCGCAGGGCGGCTTCCTGCTGCCATCCCAGGGCGCTCAGTTCCGTACCGCGCGGCGCTCGGACGGGGCGGGGTCCTGACATGGTCTGCCTCCTAGCGGACTGTTGCTTCGGATATTCACATCCTGACTTCTTGAATAAGGCTAGTCAATAGGCGCGCGGCCCGGCGCGCGCTCCCGCCGGATGTTTGTCTGGGACGCATGGGCGCAGACATGGACAGGGCGGGGGATCGGGCGGGCGGCGACGGGGTGGGCGGGGCTGCGATGTCTTCGGCGGAGAACGCGGACACGACACGGGTGGCGCGGCGGGACGACGCCGTGCGGGCCGCCGTGGAGCAGGGGCTCCTCACCGAGGACCGTCCCGTCGCGGCGCTCCTCGACGTGAGGGGCATCAGGGACTCGGCCGCGGCGCTGCACGCCGCGTTCGACGCGGTGACCGCCCCCGGCACTCCGGTGCTGCACGCGTTCGCGGTGAAGGCGACCCCCCTGGTGCCCGTCCTGCGACTGCTGCACGGGGCGGGGGTGGGCGCGGAGGTGGCGAGCCCCGGAGAGCTCGCGCTCGCCGCGGCGGCCGGGATCCCGCCGGAGCGGATCGTGTTCGACTCGCCCGCCAAGACGCCGGCCGAACTGCGCGAGGCGCTGGCGCTGGGTGTCGCGGTCAACGCGGACAGCCCCCAGGAACTGGACCGACTCGACGCCCTCGTCCGCTCGGCGGCCCCCGCCCCGCCCCTCGCCTCCCCTCGGGGAATCCGGGTGAACCCGCAGGTCGGCGGGGGTTCGATCGGGGCACTGTCGACGGCCACGGCGACGTCCAAGTTCGGGGTCGCGCTGCGGGACGAGGGGGCCCGCGCCTGGATCGTGAAGGCGTACGCCGACCGCCCGTGGCTGACCCGGCTCCATGTGCACTCGGGCTCGCAGGGCATGCCGCTGCCGCTGCTGGCGCGGGGCGTGGCGGAGACGTACGCGCTGGCGGAGGAGATCAACCGGCACGTCGGACGGCGGCAGGTCGACACGGTCGACATCGGCGGCGGGCTGCCGGTCGACTTCGGCTCCGACGCGATGTCACCGACGTACGCGGAGTACGCGCGCCTGCTCGCGGAGGCGGCGCCGGGGCTGTTCGACGGGCGGTACAGGCTGGTCACCGAGTTCGGGCGGTCGCTGCTGGCCAAGCACGGGACGGTGCTGGCGCGGGTCGAGTACACGAAGTCCGCCGGGGGCCGGGCGGTGGCGGTCACCCACGCCGGGGTGCAGGTGGCGACCCGCACGGTGTACGCGCCGGGGTCGTGGCCGCTGCGGATCGCCGCGTACGACGCGAAGGGCCGGCCGAAGCAGGGTCCCGACGTCGTCCAGGACGTGGCGGGCCCGGCCTGCTTCGCGGGCGACCTGCTCGCCGAGGGCCGCCCGCTGCCCGCGCTCGAACCGGGCGACCACGTGGCCGCGCTGGACACCGGCGCGTACTGCTTCGCCCACCACTACGCCTACAACTCCCTGGCCCGCCCCGGCGTCTACGGCTTCGCCCCCGCGGGGGACACCGTGCGCTTCGCGGTCGTACGGGAGCCGCAGACCCTCCCCGAGATCGTCGCGGAATCGGGCGGCCCCCACACCGACTCACTCACCGACATGTGAGTCCAGCCCCTCCGGCCGAGCGACGCGGGAAGAGAGCCGCGGGAAGATTCAGCCCCTCCGGCGTTTGAGGCGCGGGGTCCGGGCGGAGCCCCGAGGCTGGATGTAGACGCCGGCAAGGGCGCACCGAGAACGCCGGGCGCCTGCTCGCACCCTTGTGCGCCCCCACCGCACCGCTTCAGGGCAGCACAAATCGCCCCCAGGGGGTTTGAACGCGCCTGAGAATGTGGTCAGTCGACCCACCTTAGTCAACGCGGGCATTTTCCACAGGAAAATGCCGGATCACTCCCTTCCCGTGCACACAGTGCGTAACTTCGGCGTCACTCGGCCGAACCCTTTGGCGGGAGGGAGACACGGTGCCCGGTATCGACGAGTGCCTGCTGGAGGCCATGACACTGCCCGGGGCCCGGGGCGCCTCGGTGGTCGACTGGACCAGCGGCCTGGCTCTGGGCACGGTCGGCGACGCTCCGGGCGACGACCACGAGACGACCGCGGCGGAGGCCGCCGAGCTGGCCAGGCTCGCCGCGGAGAACCGATCGTTCGCCCCCAAGGGCGGCTCCGACTGGTCCGAGTGGTCCGATCAGGAGACCCCGATCGAAGACCTGATCATCAGCAACCGCGACAGCTACCACGTGCTGCGGTTCGTCCGGACCGCCTTCGACAGCAGCGTGTTCCTGCATCTGTGGCTGGCCCGCTCGGACGGCAATCTCGCCCTGGCCCGCATCCGGCTCGGCGAGATGGCCGGACGGCTGGTGCTCGTATGACCACCGTCAGGACACCTCCCCCGCCCCGGCTCCCGACAAGGGACCCGGCACCGGGCGCCGCCGGCGGCGCCTCACCCATGCTCGGCAGACTCGCCGAGGAGCGGGCCACCGGCGTCCTCATCCGCGAGCGCGGCACCCTCTACCTCGCCGACGGCGAGGTGGTGCACGCCGAGAGCCCCGCCACCCCCGGGCTCGACGTGCTGTTCTCCGTCCACGGCGTCCTGGCCCCCGAGGTGTGGCGGGAGGCGGTCGCCACCGCGGGGGCGCGCCGCCGGGTGGGCCGGTTCCTGATCGACAGCGGGCGCATCGCGGAGGGAGCGCTCGAACTGTGCCACCTCGGTTCGCTGTACGACGCCGCCTACTTCGTCCTCGGGCCGAGCAGCACCCCGAGCCGCTTCCGGTACGGGGCCGCGCACTGGTTCGGCCCGCTCCGTCCCGTCCCGGTCGCCGCGCTGGAGCGCGAGACGGTGCGCCGGCGGGAACTCCTGCACCGGATCTGGCCCGATCCGGCCACCGACACCGCGCCGCTGCGGCGTGCCCCGCTCGCCGCCGGGCCGAGCGTGCCGGCGCGCCAGGAGGCCGTCCTGGACCGGGTGGACGGCGTGCGCACGGCGGCGGACGTGTCCCTCGCGCTGGGGCGTCCCGCCTTCCACACGCTCGTCGACCTGCGCCGGCTCGCCGCCGCCGGACTCGTGACGGCCGCCCCCGAACCGCAGCCGCTTCCCCCGCCCAGCGTGCTCACCCAGACCTCCACCGATCCCGACGTCGCTCTGCTGCGACGCCTCAGAGACGCGCTGGAGGCCTTGTGAGTCCCAACCCCGCGGGAGGCCTTGTGATCCGCGCGCTACGACAGCGTGCCGAGAGGAGACTGCTGATGGCGGCGGAGGCCGAAGTCCTGGACGAACTCCATCGGCTGAGGGCCCGGGTGCCCCAGCTGACCGGAGCGCTCGCGGCCAGCGCCGACGGTCTCGTCCTCGCCCACGACACGCCCGGCGTCGAGCCGGACGGCCTGGCCGCGCTCACCGCGGCCGCCCTGGGGGTCGCCATACGCATGGCCGAGTCCACCGGCCACGGCGACCTGCGCGAGCTGCTGGTGCGCGGAGTGCACGGCTATGTCGCGACGTACGCGGCGGGCGGCTCGGCCGTGCTGACGCTGCTCGCCCAGGACCGGGTCAACGTCGGCCGGCTGCACCTGGAGGGGCGGCGCTCCGGCACCCGGATCGGTGAACTCGTCGACGCCGCCACGGCCCGGGGCGAGCCGGCCCCCGCCGAACCCGCCAAGCCCTCCGCGAAGACCCCGCTGCGCACGCGCACCCCACGCGGCACCACGCCGCGTACCACGTCCACACCTGCCACCAACCACCCGAGAACATCAGAGAGCTGAAGGAGCACCCCATCATGACGAACACCGAGACCGCCCTCAAAGAGGCTCTGGCGTCCATCGAGGGCGCGACCGGGGCCGCCCTCGTCGACTACACCAGCGGCATGGCACTGGGCACCATCGGTGGCAGCAAGAGCTTCGACCTCACCGTCGCGGCCGCCGGCAACACCGACGTCGTCCGCGCCAAGCTGCGCACGATGGAACACCTGGGCCTGAAGGGCGACATCGAGGACATCCTCATCACCCTGTCCGACCAGTACCACCTGATCAGGCTGATGAAGGGCCGCGGCGGGAACGGGCTGTTCCTGTACCTGGTCCTGGATCAGAAGCGGGCCAACCTGGCGATGGCCCGGCACCAGTTGAAGCGGATCGAGGCCGATCTGGAGATCTAGTCCGCGCCACCGGGTCCGGTTCCGTTCCGGTCAGTGACGCCGCGCCCCACCGGGCGCGGCGTCACCCGCCGCCACTCCGGTGGCCCGGACGGCCCGCACCTGCTTGCCCACGGGGGCACCGGCGCGCGGGCCGAGCCAGTCGACCCGCACCCAGATCAGTGCCTGCTCCGCCCGCTCGACACGCCCGAGCCGGGCGGCCTTGAGCCACAGTCCGACGCCCGCGCCGGCGAGCAGCATGCCGCCCGCGGCGGGCACCGCCAGGGAGGCGGCCAGTGCGGCGGCGAAGGCCAGCAGCAGCCACCAGCGGTGGCCCCGGCGCCAGTTGCGCACGGTCACGGCGCGGTCCTGGAGCACATCGTGCTTGCCCGCGCGGGCGGCCGAGCGGACCAGGGCGTCGTACCGCTTCCTGCGCCAGGTCGCCACCACGACCGCCGTGACGAGGAACAGCGCGGCCCCCGCGAGGACGCCGATCCTGCGTCCGGTCAGTCCGGGGAGCACCACTCCGATCCCGGCCGCCGTCACCCCGCACCACCACAGCGGCGCGGCTCCCGCCCGCACCACGACGGCCACCCGGGCCAGTCCCTGTCCTCCGCGCGCCACGATCCGCCTCCCGTCTCAGCGCCTGCATGCCACAGGCGCGCCGACGACGGCCGTCACGCCCGTATGCCTTGGGCGGGCAGGCTAGCCACGGAACGTGAGACGCGTCTGAGAAACGCCCGCACAGGCCTCCGGAACCGCGGCGGAACCCGCGACGGGCCGCGTCACTCCACGAACAGTCCGCGGACCGCGGCGCGCGCGTCGAACTGCTCCAGCCGCGCCTGCGCGTCCGGCAGGTCGTCGCACATGGCCTCCAGCAGGACGCGGCCCAGCAGCATCGGCGCGCACGCCGTGTCGAAGGCGAGACCGGTGCCGACGGCGGCGGGCAGCAGCAGGTCGGACACCTTCGCCACCGGTGCGAACGCCGAGTCCGCGACCGTGACGACGGTCAGCCCGGCCTCCTTCGCGTAGCCGAGGGCGTCGACGACCTCGCGCGGGTGCCGGGGCAGCGCGAAGCACAGCAGGGCCGTGGCCCCGGCCCGGACGGCGGCGTCGATGCGGTCCTGGAGCATGGTGCCGCCCTCGTGGAGCAGCCGGACGTCGGGGTGCACCTTGGCGGCGAAGTAGGCGAAGCCGTAGGCCTGGGACGCGGCGGCGCGCAGTCCGAGGACGGGCAGCGGGCGCGAGGCCGCGAGCAGCCGCCCGGCCCTCGCGACCGGGCGCGGATCGGCGAGTACGGCCGCGAGGTGGCGCAGGTTCTCGATCTCGGCCTCGACGGCCTGCTGGTACTCGTTGTACGAGGCGGTGTCGGCGGCCGGTTCGGCGGGCGCGACCTCGCGCAGGTGCCTGCGCAGCGCCGGGTAGCCGTCGAAGCCGAGCGCCACCGCGAAGCGGGTGACGGAGGGCTGGCTGACTCCGGCGAGTTCGGCGAGTTCGACACTGGACAGGAACGGCACGTCGGCGGCGCTGCGCACCATGCTGTGGGCGATGCGGCGCTGGGTCGGGGTGAGCCGGCGCCCTTCGAAGAGGGTCTGGAGCCGTCCGGCGGGGCTGTCGCTCACGCTCGTGTCACCGTCCACGCCGACGCCGACGCCGACGCCCGCGTCGCCGTCCCGCATCGTGCCGCTCTCCCCCGCCATCGTCCCGCCGTCCCCGCTCCCGTTCCCGTCCCCCGTCGTCCCGCCGGCCGTCATCGCCCCGCCGTTCCCGTTGCCGTTCCCGTTGCCGTTGCCGTTGCTGTTGCCGTTCCCGTCGCCGTCCGCGGCCCGGTCGCTGCCCGTGCTCATGGCGTGGTCCCCCTCCAGATGTCCGCGAAGCGGTCGAGCAGCCCGGCGGCCGCCGTCACATCGTCCGTGAGCGGCCGGTCGGCCTGCTCCGCGTCGAGCACCGCCTCGGCCAGTTCCAGTGCCCGCGCGGCCGGCAGCTCCGGGTCGGGCCGCAGGTCGCGCTGGCGCAGCGCCCGTACCGCGGCGACCAGTTCACAGCCGACGACGAGACGGTACGCACCGCACGCGTGCAGTGTCTGGCGTGCGGCGAGCGAGGCGAAGCTCGCCTGTTCCTCGACGCCCCGGGAGAGTACAGCGTGGCCGAGCGAGGCGGGCGCGGAGAAGGCCCGCAGGTCACCGAGCGCGGCACCGGCGGCGTACTCCAGGATCATCACCCCGGAGGCCGCGGGTTCGTGGTCGGCCAGGAAGGGGCGCAGCCGGGTGTAGGCGGGTTCGTTGAGGGTGGAGAGCCGCGAGGTCGACAGACGGGCCACCTGGGTGACGGCGAGCCTGAAGTGATCCAGGGCGAGGGCGAGTTGAGCCTGGTAGAAGCCGCCGTGGTGGTAGGCGGCCATGTCCTCGGGGGAGATGAGCGGGTTCTCCGCGGCGGCGTTGATCTCCACCTGGAGGACCGCCTCCAGGGCGTCGGCCGCGTCGTGCGCGGGGCCGTGTATCTGGGGCAGGCAGCGGAAGCCGTACGGGTCCTGGATCCGGCCGAGCGGTGGCGTGGGCCGGTCGGCGGCGCCGGTCAACTCCCGCATCCGGCGCGCCACTTCGACGGAGCCGCGGTGCGGCCGGGCGGCGTGCACGGGTGCGGCGTAGGCCTCGTGGGAGCCGTCGACCGCCAGCAGCGACAGGGCCGCGACGACCTGGGTGGCACCGATCAGCGCGCGCAGCTCGTGCAGCGCGAGGGCGGACTGTCCGAGGGTGAGCGCGTTGCTGCTGATGAGCGCGAGGGCGTCGTTGTTGTCGAGCGCGAGCGCCTCGGGAACCCCGAGAGACCGACCGTCCGGGCCCCGCCCCAGGCCCTCCCCCGAGCCCCGCCCCGGCTGCTCGTCCGGGCCGCGCCACGGGTGCTCGCCCGCGAGGGCCAGGCCGACCTGGGCCAGGGCGGCGATGTCGCCGGTGCCGACGGAGCCGAACTCGTTGACGGCCGGGTACGCGCCGCTCTCCAGCGCCGCGCACAGCGCGGTCACGACGGCGGGCCGCAGTCCCGCGCCGCCCGCCAGGAGCTGGTTCGCGCGGACGGCGAGCATCGCCCGGACCTGCCGGGCGGGCAGTTCCTCGCCGATGGCACCGGCGTGGCTGCGCAGCAGCCGCAGTCCGTGGCCGGCGGCCGCCCCGGAGGGCAGGTCCTCGGTCCGGTTGGCGCCGACGCCGGTGGAGCGGCCGTAGACGCGGCCGGTGGCGGCGATCCGCCGGGCCGCGGACCAGGACTCCTCGACGCGCTTCATGGCGTCCGTGCCGGGTACGGGCCGCGCGGCGCCGTCCGCGAGCCGTACGACGTCGTCGGGGCGGGTGCTCCGGCCGTCCAGGACCACGAGCGCGACGGCCTCCGGAGCCGTCACCGCGCAGGACGTGTCCACGATCCCGGACGCCATCACGTACACACCCTTCTATTCAGGTACCGAGAACTCTGCATGACGATATGCAGGCGGGCAAGGGGCGTCTTGCGGGGGCTGGGCCCAGCCCCGAAAGGGGGGGCTGTCCCCAGTGCCACGCGGGCTCCGGTTCCCTACCGTGGAGGACATGACCGGTAGGGAAGTCCGCCATGACGACGCGGAACTGAAGAAGGAACTCGACGCCACGCTGCACGCGCGCAGGGAGCTCGGCGAGGAGTACGAGTCCGCGCTGGTCGACTCCTTCCTGGAGAAGGTCGAGCAGCGCCTCGACGGTGCCGTCGACCGCCGGGTGCGGCGCCGGCTCGCTGAGGAGCAGCTGGTGGCGGCGCGCGGCGCGCGTTCCCCGCAGTCGGCCGACTCCTGGGGCGAGCGTTTCGGCTTCGGGATCGTCTCGCTCGTCCTCGCGATCCCGCTGTCCGCGATCGGGGTGGCCAACGCCCATCTGCCCGGCCTGCTGGTGGCCTGGGCCGGCATCGTCGGGGTGAACGTGGTCCAGGCGTCCCGGCTCTCCCCCGGCTTCTTCGGCCGCCGCAGGTCCCGGCAGGAGTCGGACTGGGAGGTGTAGCCGCGCGGGGACGGCCGCGCAGCAGGCCGCACGACGGCACACGACGGCACACGACGGCCGTACGACGGGCGCACGACGGCCGCACGACCGCATACGAAAGGGCCCGGCACTCGCGAGGAGTGCCGGGCCCTTCGACGTATTGCGCGGGGACCGCCGCACCCCCGGTGAAGGGGGGCGGGACGACGGCGGTCCCCGCGAGGGACGCGTGCCGGGTCAGGACTCGGCTGTGCGTCCGTGGCGTCCATGGAGGTCCGGGAGCCGCTCCGGAGGTCCTTGGCGCCGTCTGCGCCGGCCTGGGCGGGGAGCCGCTCCCGCCCTGCCGACACCCACCAATGTGCCGGACCCGTGTTAAGCGGGTGCTGCGCGGACGTGACACGCTCGTACCACTTCCGCGAAGTTCACCCCGGCCGGAGCCGCAAGATCCACACGGATCCGGCACTTCGTACGGAAATCCCGCGCGGGCGGGACGCTCAGGCCCTGGTTCCGCCCTTGGCCAGGAAGGACAGCAGGTCCTGCCGGCTGACGACTCCGGTGGGCTTGCCCTCGACGAGCACGATCGCCGCGTCGGCGCCGCCGAGCACGGACATCAGGTCGCCGACCGGCTCGCCGGAACCGACCTGGGGCAGCGGCGACGACATGTGCTTCTCCAGCGGGTCGTCCAGGGAGGCCCGCTTGGTGAACAGCGCGTCCAGGAGCTCGCGCTCCACGACCGAGCCGATGACCTCGGCGGCCATCACGTCCGGGTGGCCCGCGCCCGGCTTGACGATCGGCATCTGCGAGACGCCGTACTCGCGCAGCACCTCGATGGCCTCGCCGACGGTCTCCTCCGGGTGCATGTGCACCAGCGAGGGGATCGAGGCGCCCGCCTTGTCGTTCAGCACGTCGGCGACACGGGCACTCGGGCCGGTGTCCTCCAGGAAGCCGTAGTCGGCCATCCACTCGTCGTTGAAGATCTTGCTGAGGTAACCGCGGCCGCTGTCGGGGAGCAGGACGACCACGACGTCGTCGGGGCCGAGGCGCTCGGCGACGCGCAGGGCGGCGACGACGGCCATGCCGCAGGAGCCGCCGACGAGGAGCCCCTCCTCCTTGGCGAGCCGGCGCGTCATCTGGAAGGAGTCCTTGTCGGACACCGCCACGATCTCGTCCGCGACCGTACGGTCGTAGGCGGTCGGCCAGAAGTCCTCACCGACGCCCTCGACGAGGTACGGGCGGCCGGAGCCGCCGGAGTACACGGAGCCCTCGGGGTCCGCGCCGACGACCTGCACCCTGCCGTCGCTCGCGTCCTTCAGGTACCGGCCGGTGCCGGAGATGGTGCCGCCGGTGCCCACGCCCGCGACGAAGTGCGTGATCTTCCCCTCGGTCTGCTCCCACAGCTCGGGACCGGTCGAGTGATAGTGGGAGAGGGGGTTGTTCGGGTTGGAGTACTGGTCGGGCTTCCACGCGCCCGGGGTCTCGCGCACCAGGCGGTCGGAGACGTTGTAGTACGAGTCGGGGTGCTCCGGGTCGACCGCCGTGGGGCAGACCACGACCTCGGCTCCGTAGGCGCGCAGCACGTTGATCTTGTCGGTGGAGACCTTGTCGGGGCACACGAAGATGCACTTGTACCCCTTCTGCTGCGCCACGATGGCGAGCCCGACACCGGTGTTGCCGCTGGTCGGCTCGACGATCGTGCCGCCGGGCTTGAGCGCGCCGCTCTCCTCCGCGGCCTCGATCATGCGCAGGGCGATGCGGTCCTTCACGGATCCGCCGGGGTTGAAGTATTCGACCTTCGCCAGGACGGTCGCCTGGATGCCCGCGGTCACGTTGTTGAGCCTCACCAGCGGGGTGTTGCCGACGAGACTGATCATCGAGTCGTGGAATTGCACCGTTGTCTCCGGAGCTGCGTTTTCAACAGGAATGGTCACGTCAGCCTACGGCCCTGAGCAGCCGTTCACCCGCGGTTGAGATTGGCCCACCCGCACTTCGGGGCAAGCAGTGGTTGTACGGCTACAGGAGGTGGCGGCGAGGAATGTCGAGCATGTCGAGGGCGAGGGTGGCCCGGCGGATCGCCGCGGGCGCGGCGTACGGCGGGGGCGGCGTGGGGCTGGTGGGGGCGGCGGCCGTCGGTCTGGTGCTGGCCGAGGTGCAGTTCGTGAAGCGGCATGTGAACAACGGACACGCTCCCTACGCTCCGCGCGCGGACGGCCTGTACGGGTACGACTACACCGGCGCCTCCCCCGACGAGCCCCCGCTGCGGCTGACGATGCTCGGCGACTCGACGGCCGCCGGGCAGGGGGTCCGCCGGGCCCGCCAGACGCCGGGAGCGCTGCTGTCCTCCGGGCTGGCGGCGGTGGCCGAGCGGCCGGTGGAGCTGTGCAACGTGGCGCTGCCCGGCGCGCAGTCGGACGACCTGGACCGGCAGGTCGCGCTCGCCCTCACGGACACCTCCCGGCTGCCGGACGTCTGCGTGATCATGATCGGCGCGAACGACGTGACGCACCGGATGCCGCCGACGCGGTCCGTGCGGCATCTGTCCGCGGCGGTACGGCGGCTGCGCACGGCCGGTGCGGAGGTGGTCGTCGCGACGTGTCCCGACCTGGGCACGGTCGAGCAGGTCCAGCAGCCGCTGCGCTGGCTGGCGCGGCGCGCGTCCCGTCAGCTGGCCGCCGCCCAGACCATCGGGACGGTCGAGCAGGGCGGGCGCACGGTGTCGCTCGGCGACCTGCTGGGGCCCGAGTTCGCGGCGAATCCGCGGGAGCTGTTCGGTCCGGACCACTACCACCCCTCGGCCGAGGGGTACGCTACCGCGGCGATGGCGATCCTGCCGACGGTCTGTGCGGCGCTCGGCCTGTGGCCGGCCGAGGACGAGCGGCCCGACGTGTCGCGCAACGAGGGGTTCCTGCCGGTTGCCCGGGCGGCCGCGGAGGCCGCGTCCGAGCCCGGTACGGAGGTCGCTGCCGCCATGCCTACCGGGCCCCGTGGTCCCTGGGCCCTCCTGAAACGCCGCCGCCGCCAACGCCTCCCGGCAACAGACCCGGCCCCGACCCCTTGATCCCGGCTGCGGGTATGTGGTGGCTGATCGCGCAGTTCCCCGCGCCCCTGGGGGTTCGCCCTCGGCGGCATCGAGATCCTGGCCGGGACCGAGGCGGCCCCGTACCCGGCTGCGGGTGCGTCGTGGCTGGGCGCGCAGTTCCTCGCGCCCCTGGGGGGGTTCGCCCTGGCCAGCCCCGTACCCGGCTGCGGGTGCGTCGTGGCTGGGCGCGCAGTTCCTCGCGCCCCTGGCCCCGGCGCCCTGCTCTGCGGCTAGGAGGCGCGGCACAGATTTCAGCCCCTCCGGCGGTTGAGGAGCGGGGTCCGGGGCAGAGCCCCGTGTGGGTGAGGTGTCCGAGCCGACGGTCGGCAGGACCCGGCAAGGCGCCCCGCCAGGAAAAAGCAAGCGCTTAGAAAAGTGCGGCCGGTGTCACACCCCCGCACCGGTGACCTCGACGGTACGTGCGGGTAACTTCCCAAGCAGCCCTGCACACTTCCCGTACGCCAATGGAGCCGTGATGCCCGAAGCCGTGATCGTCTCAGCCGCCCGCTCCCCGATCGGCCGCGCCTTCAAGGGCTCTCTGAAGGACGTGCGCCCCGACGACCTGACCGCCACGATCATCCAGGCCGCCCTCGCCAAGGTCCCCGAGCTCGACCCGAAGCTCATCGACGACCTGATGCTCGGCTGCGGCCTCCCCGGCGGCGAGCAGGGCCACAACCTCGGCCGCATCGTGGCCGTGCAGATGGGCATGGACCACCTCCCGGGCTGCACCATCACCCGTTACTGTTCCTCCTCGCTCCAGACCTCCCGCATGGCCCTGCACGCCATCAAGGCCGGCGAGGGCGACGTCTTCATCTCGGCGGGCGTCGAGATGGTCTCGCGGTCCGTCAAGGGCACCTCCGACGGAATGCCGGACACCCACAACCCCCTCTTCGCCGACGCCGAGGCCCGCACGGTCGAGGTCGCGCAGTCGGAGGGCTCGACCTGGCACGACCCGCGCGAGGACAGCCGGATCCCGGACGCGTACATCGGCATGGGCCAGACCGCCGAGAACCTGGCCCGCCTCAAGGGCGTCACCCGCCAGGACATGGACGAGTTCGGCGTCCGCTCGCAGAACCTCGCCGAGGAAGCCATCAAGAACGGCTTCTGGGAGCGCGAGATCACCCCGATCACGACCCCGGACGGAACGGTCGTCAGCAAGGACGACGGCCCGCGCGCGGGTGTGACGCTGGAGGCCGTCCAGGGCCTCAAGCCGGTCTTCCGCCCCGACGGCCTGGTCACCGCCGGCAACTGCTGCCCGCTGAACGACGGCGCCGCCGCCCTCGTGATCATGTCGGACACGAAGGCCCGCGAGCTCGGCCTGACCCCGCTCGCCCGCATCGTCTCGACCGGCGTCACCGGCCTGTCCCCCGAGATCATGGGCCTCGGCCCGGTGGAGGCCAGCAAGCAGGCGCTCAGCCGCGCCGGCCTCACCGTCGACGACATCGACCTGTTCGAGATCAACGAGGCCTTCGCCGCCCAGGTGATCCCGAGCGCCCGCGACCTGGGCATCCCGCTGGACAAGCTGAACGTGAACGGTGGCGCCATCGCCATCGGCCACCCCTTCGGCATGACCGGCGCCCGCATCACCGGCACGCTCATCAACAGCCTCCAGTTCCACGACAAGCAGTTCGGCCTGGAGACCATGTGCGTCGGCGGCGGCCAGGGCATGGCGATGGTCATCGAGCGCCTCAGCTAGAACACCGCGAGCCCGTTCCCGTGACGGGTTTTGCACCCAGCGTGAACGATTCGGCCCAGAAGCCCGGAACCACCGGGCCTCTGGGCCGATTTGTGATCCAATCCCTTCCAAGATGTGACCTATGTCCCCTCGGATGGGCATTCCCGCAGGTCAGATGCGTGCACGGCTAAACCTGAGGCACAAAGTCCTGTCCTTTTCGTGACGTTACGCACTGACAGTTTGATGGTTCGCCCTTCAAGCTGATGTAGGAAGTCGGGGGCCGACTTTGAACCGGGAGTACGTCAGTGAGCGCCATGCCGATTGCTCTGCTGCTCACCACCGCCGCAAGTGCGGCCGTGGGCGTCGCCGTTCTGCACACCCTGCGGGGCGTGCGCCGGCAGGTCGCAGCCCTGCACAGTGAACTCGTCGCGGCCCGTGCGGGCGCGGCGCGGGCTCTCGTGCCCGCTGCGCGCGGAAGTGCCGACGCGGACGAGATACGTACGGCCGTGGCCGAGGCGCTGGCCGACGAGCGGGAACGCGAACTCGCCGAGGCGCGGGCCTTCTGGGCCGCCCAGGAGGCGCGTGACGCCTCCGACGCGCCCTCGCTGCTCGGGCTGCCCGACAGCGAACTGTTCCTGCCGCGCCACTCCGACTTCGCGGGCCTCGACCACCTGGAGCCGGTGGCCGAGACCGGCACGGACCTGGAGGAGTTCCTCCAGACCGGTACCGCCGGCGACTCCCCGGAACTCGCCGCGGCCCGCCGCCGTCACCCCTCGCACCCGGACTTCGTCCCCGTGCAGTCACCGGTGGTCAACGACCACGAACGCACGGTGGCCCGCCTGGAGGAGCTCGCCGAGTCCCGTACGGAACTGGCGGACGTCCGCCCCGGCCCGCTCGGCACCCTCGACGTCTACGTCTTCGCCGACGGCACGACCCTGTGCATGACGCCCGGTCACCGCGAGACGGCGCTGCGGCTCGCCGCCGCCCTGACGGCCGGCCAGGCCCCGTTCCTGCTCGGCGGTTCCGGCGTCTCGGGCGCGTACGCCCTCACCTTCGCCTTCGGCGAGGAGAACGTCTACATCCTGGCGGACCGCGTCATAGCGTCGCTCTGACCCCCCGCCCCCGGGCGGGTCCGCGGGACACCCGGCGCGCCGGAGTCGGCCGAGAGGTCAGACCCCGGCGCGTTTCTGTGCCTCGGCCACGAGCGTGACCGCCTCGGCCAGTTCCTCCTCGTTCTTCAGTACGAGGGCCAGGTCGTGCGCGGCGACCATGATCTGGTCGGCGGCGGCGAACATCCCGGCGTCGGGCATCTCCCGGGGCTCCCCCGACGGGTCCTCGACCCGCTGGGCGCGCAGTGCGAACTCCCTGGCCAGGCCCAGCGCCTCGGCCGCGGCACTGCGTTGCAGGCGGCTCTGCGGCGCGGCCCGCAACCGGTCGGCGAAATGGTCCACGGCTCGGGTCAACGGCGTCGTATCCAGCACGCCGCGAGACTACGCGCAGCGGCGGGACTGTTGCCAACAACCCAACCCTCAGGCACGGTGGCGTGAAGGACCGGCTTACATCCCCTTTGCGTTCGGAGGCGCCGATGTCCCAAGTCTTCTCCGAGGAGACCCATCGCAACCTGCTCGCCCGCATCCCCCATTGCACCGGTCGTGAGATCTCCGACTGGCTTCGCACCGTCGACGAAGGCCCCGCGCTCTTCCGCTTCGAGGAGAAGGTCAGCTGGCTCCGCGCCGAGCACGACCTCGCGTACGGCCACGCCAAGGCGATCATCCACGAGTACGACCTGAGGAGGGCCGCGCGCAAACTGCTGTGAGCGCGCACCACCGAGACGACAGGAATCCGACGACACGCACGTCCGGCATCCCATGACGAAGGGCCCGCGAACTGGTGGTTCGCGGGCCCTTCACCTCGGTTGACGGCCTGTCCGGCCGCCGGTGTCACCGGGTCGTGCGCTAGTCCCTGCCGCTGAAGATGGCGACCAGGCGCAGCATCTCGACGTAGATCCAGACGAGGGTCACGGTCAGGCCGAACGCGGCCAGCCAGGCCTCTTCCTTCGGCGCACCGTAGGTGATGCCGTCCTCGATCTGCTTGAAGTCGAGGGTCAGGAAGAAGGCGCCGATCAGGATCGCCAGGATGCCGACGAGCGCGCCGAGCGGGCCGCTGCTGCGCAGTCCGCCGTCCGGGGCGACACCGAAGGCGACCAGCAGCAGGTTCACCGCCATGACGACGACGAACGCGATGGCGATGGTCATGCCGATGCGCGCGTACCGCGCGGTCACCCGGATCCAGCCCGCCTTGTAGACGAGCAGGGTCGCGCCGGCGACCGCCATGGTGCCGAGCACGGCCTGGAAGGGGGCGCCGTGCCACACCGAGTTGTACATCTCGCTGATGACACCGAGGAAGACGCCTTCGAAGGCGGCGTAACCGATGATCAGCGCGGGCGAGGCGGCACGCTTGAAGGACTGCACCATCGCGAGCACGAAGGCGACGAGACCCGAGCCGACGGCCAGGCCGTAACTCGTGTTGGAGACCGGCAGCAGCGCCCAGGCCAGGATGGCGCCCACGACGACGACGCCGAGCGTCATGGCCGAGCGCACGACGACGTCGTCCATCGTCATACGGCCGGTGGTGACCGGGGCCTGCGGCGGAGCGCCGTACTGAAGGTCCTGCTGCGCGTACGGGTTCTGCGCGTAGGGGTTGCCGCCCTGCTGGGCGTAGGGGTTCCCCTGCGTGCCGACAGCGGGTCCCCCGGCCTGCGGCGCCGCGTTGAAGCCCGCGTAGCCGTTGTCGCGGCTGAACCCCCGTCGCGAGAAGACCGGGTTACTGCTCCTCATTTCACTCCTCCATGGCCACCGTGCGTGGCCTTGGCCTCAAGGGTAATGGGTAGGCAAAGGAATGACCCTAGTGCTTGAGGAGGATCTTTCCCTCGTTGTGCCACCGTACGCGTGTGCCCCTTGCTCTGCGCGCACTGGTACGAAGCCGTGACACCGCTCGCGCGAACGGCCACCGGCGGGCGATCGCGGGTGCTCACCCAGCGTCACGGCCGGGGGCTCCCGGGACGAGCGCGGGAGGGGTGCGGGAAGAGGGGGAACGAGCGGCCGGGAACGCGGGTGAGGGGCTGTCGCGGAGAAGGTGAAGGGCGACCTGAGGTGGAGCCGGCGGGCCACGCCCGGAGGGGTCCGGCTGTGGCCCGCGTCCTGCGTCGCAGGGGCGGGAAGTGCCCGGAACCGGACTTGAACCGGTACGCCCGCGAGGGGCAGCGAGGTTTAAGCTCGCCGTGTCTGCATTCCACCATCCGGGCAGACCATGGGCTCCGCATCGAGGTTCCGAGCCTATCGGGACGCGTCACCCGAACAGCGGGCGTGCGAACCGATGTTGTCTTATTTTATTGACGTCTGAGGGTGCATCAGCACGCTGCACAGGCCGTCAGCACTTGCCAACAGCCTCCAGGACGCGATGGGCCCGCGTACGCGGATTGACGGAATTTCACCGTCCGAGCGGGATCGCGGCGAGCCTCGGACCAGGTACCGGCCGCGCGCCCCGAAGTACGGCCGCGCGGCGCGCGCTCCCCGGGCCCCGGCGGCGCCCGGTCCGGAAGACGTCCGCCCGCGCCCCCGACGCCCCGCCGCGCGATGTCCGCAGGCCCTCGCCGGGTGCGGCCCGGGCCGTCGCCGAGTCGTCCCCGGCGGATCCACGGAGGGCCGCGGGCGGTCTTGGCCGCACCCGACCCGGACGTCCTTCGGGGCGCTCCGTCATCCCCAGGTATGACTCGACGGCTCCCCGTCCGACCCGAGACTGCCCCCGGAACCGGAACAGCGGGTGACTACATCCCGTGGATCGGCACGGACGATGGAACACGTCCCCAGCAACGTCCACGTCCCGACAGGAGCACCCTCCCGTGACCACCACCCCCCTCGCCGGCACAAGCACCGCGGTCGCAGCCCGCGCCACGGAACTGTCGAAGGTCTACGGGCAGGGCGAGACCCAGGTGGTCGCGCTCGACCGGGTCAGCGTCGACTTCCGGCAGGCCGAGTTCACCGCGATCATGGGCCCCTCCGGGTCGGGCAAGTCCACGCTGATGCACTGCGTGGCGGGACTGGACACCTTCTCCTCGGGCTCGGTGCGCATCGGCGACACCGAACTCGGCTCCCTGAAGGACAAGCAGCTCACCAAGCTGCGCCGGGACAAGATCGGCTTCATCTTCCAGGCGTTCAACCTGCTGCCGACGCTGACCGCCCTGGAGAACATCACCCTCCCGATGGACATCGCGGGCCGCAGGCCCGACAAGGAGTGGCTGGACACCGTCATCAAGATGATCGGCCTGGCGGACCGGCTCGGGCACCGGCCCTCCCAGCTCTCCGGCGGCCAGCAGCAGCGCGTCGCCGTCGCCCGCGCCCTCGCCTCCCGGCCGGACATCATCTTCGGCGACGAGCCCACCGGGAACCTCGACTCACGCTCGGGCGCGGAGGTCCTCGGCTTCCTGCGCAACTCCGTACGGGAACTGGGCCAGACCGTGGTGATGGTGACGCACGACCCGGTCGCCGCCGCCTACGCGGACCGGGTCGTCTTCCTCGCCGACGGACGGATCGTCGACGAGGTCCTCCAGCCGACCGCCGACTCCGTCCTGGACCTCATGCGGAACCTCCCCGGGGGAAACCCCCGTACCCCCGGGTCCGACGGCACGGGCCGCATCGGCTGACGCTCCGCCCGACCGCACGAACTCCCGCGCCCTCCCGCGAACTCCTGGACTGAGAAGACCCATGTTCCGTACCGCCTTGCGCAATGTCTTCGCGCACAAGGCCAGGCTCCTGATGACCGTGCTCGCCGTCCTGCTCGGCGTCGCCTTCGTCTCGGGGACCCTGGTCTTCACCAACACCATCTCCGACGCCTACCAGAAGAGCTCCGCCAAGGGCTTCGACCAGGTCGACGTCGCCATCCGCCCCGAGAGCGCGGCCGACACGGGCGACACCGTGGGCCGGACGCACAAGCTGACCCGGCCCCTGCTCGACAAGGCGGCCCGGGTCCCCGGGGCCGCCTCCGCGATCGGGGTCGTCGACGGCTTCACCGCCATCGCCGGCAAGGACGGCAAGCTCATCGGCGGCGGCTTCCAGTCGCAGGGCGGCAACTACTGGGGCGACAAGGACCCCCGCTACCCCCTGACGGCCGGACACGCGCCGCACGGCGCCGGTGAGATCGCGCTCGACGCCGAGACCGCGAGGCGGGCCGGGTTCAAGGTCGGCGACACCGTGCGCCTGTCCGTGGACGGTCCCGTCCTCGAACCCGTCGTGGCCGGCGTGTTCAGCACCGACGACGGCAACGTGGCCGCCGGCGGCAGCCTCGCCCTCTTCGACACCCCGACCGCGCAGCGCCTGTTCCACTCGGCCGGCTCCTTCGACGAGATCGACGTGAAGGCCGCGCCGGGCACCGGCCAGAACGCGCTGCGCGCCGCGATCGACGCCGTCGTGCCGAAGGGCACCGCCTCCACGATCACCGGCAAGCAGCTCGCCGACGACCAGGCCGAGCAGATCTCCACGGCCATGAGCGGCATGAAGACGGCCCTGCTGGTCTTCGCCGGCATCGCGCTGTTCGTCGGCACGTTCATCATCGCCAACACCTTCACCATGCTGGTCGCCCAGCGCACCAAGGAGCTGGCCCTGCTGCGCGCCGTCGGTGCCTCGCGCCGCCAGGTCACCCGGTCGGTGCTGATCGAGGCGTTCGTGGTCGGCGCGGTCGCGGCCGTCGGCGGGCTCGCCGCGGGCATCGGCATCGGCGCGGCGATGCGCTCCCTGATGGGCACGCTCGGGGCCACCGTGCCGGACGGCCCGCTGGTCGTCTCGCCCGGCACCGTCGGCACGGCCCTGCTCGTGGGCGTCCTCGTCACGATGCTGGCCGCGTGGCTGCCGGGCCGCCGGGCCGCGAAGATCCCGCCGGTCGCCGCGATGAGCAGCGTCCACGCGAAGGCGACGACGAAGTCCCTGGTCCTGCGGAACTCGATCGGGGCGCTGTTCGCGGCCGCCGGCATCGCCGTGGTCCTCTACGCCACGACCATGAACGGCTCGGACGGCCAGGCCCCGATGGGTCTGGGCGCGGTGCTGCTCATCATCGGCGTCTTCGTCCTGACCCCGCTGCTGTCCCGCCCGCTGATCGCCGCGGCGGCCCCCGTCCTGCGGGTCTTCGGGATCTCCGGCAAGCTGGCCCGCCAGAACTCGGTGCGCAACCCGCGCCGCACGGCCGCCACCGCCTCGGCGCTGATGATCGGCCTGACCCTGATCACCGGCATGACGGTGATGGCGGGCAGCCTCCAGAAGTCGATCGACAAGATGGCCGGATCCGCGATCCGGGCCGACTACGTCGTGTCGATGGCGAACGGCAACTCCCTCTCCCCCGACGTCGAGAAGAAGCTCGCCGCGGCCGACGGGGTCACCGACGTCAGCCCGCTGCGCGACGCGCCCTCCCGCATCGACCGGCAGACCGAGTTCCTGACCGGGGTCAACGGCGCGGCCATCAACAAGCTCACCGACCTCGACGTCACCGACGGCACCTTCACGGTCGGCGGCACCCGGGTCGTGGTCGACTCGGACACGGCCAAGTCCCACGGCTGGAAGGCTGGTTCGGACTTCCGGGTGTCCTACGAGGACGGCGTGAAGCAGAGCCTGACCGTCTCCGGGGTGTACCGGGCCAACGAGATGATCCGGGGCATCATGCTCGACAACGCCACCCTGGCCCCGCACCAGCGCGAGGCCTCCGACATGCAGGTCATGGTCAAGACGGCGGGCGGTGCCTCCGACGCGGCCAAGGACCGGCTGGAGAAGGCCCTCGGCGACAACCCGGCCGTCAAGGTCCAGGACAAGCAGGACATCTCCGACGACATCGCGAAGATGTTCACGCTGATGCTGAACATGCTCTACGGCCTGCTCGCGATGGCGGTGATCGTCGCCGTCCTCGGTGTCATCAACACCCTGGCGATGTCGGTCTTCGAGCGCTCGCAGGAGATCGGGATGCTCCGCGCGATCGGCCTGGACCGCAAGGGCATCAAGCGCATGGTCCGACTGGAGTCCCTGGTCATCTCGCTGTTCGGCGGCGTCCTCGGCATCGGTCTCGGCGTGTTCTTCGGCTGGGCGGCCGGTGAACTGCTGGGGAGCAAGATGCCGACGTACGAACTCGTCCTGCCCTGGGGGCGGATGGCGCTGTTCCTGCTGCTGGCGGCCACGGTCGGCGTCCTGGCGGCGCTCTGGCCGGCCCGCCGGGCGGCCCGCCTGAACATGCTGACGGCCATCAAGTCCGAGTAGCCGGGCCGCGCCGGCGGCCCTGAGGGCAGACCAGGGGGTCCCGTTCCGTCCGGAGCGGGACCCCCTCGCCGCACCCCTCGGCGCGTGCGCGGGCGCGTCAGTTCCAGGTCCTCGCCCGCAGCGGCATCCCGGACGCGCCGCTCCCGGCCGGGGTCTTCACCGCCAGGATCTGGTTGACGCCGATCTGGTTGCGCTCGAAGGCGACCGCGCTGGCCGCCATGTACAGGCGCCAGACGCGGGCCCGGCCGGCCCCGGTGAGCCGGGCGGCGCGCGACCAGCCGGCCTCCAGATTGGCGACCCAGCGGCGCAGGGTGAGCCCGTAGTGCTCGCGCAGGGCCTCGACGTCACGCACCTCGAACCCGGCCCGTTCGAGCTGTGTCACGGTCGTGCCGACGGGCGCGAGTTCACCGTCGGGGAAGACGTAGGCGTCGATGAACTCGTTGACGGAGTACGAGGATTCGTCGCGTTCGGGGCGCCGCGCGATCTGGTGGTTGAGCAGCCGCCCGCCGGGGGCGAGGAGGCGGCCGAGCACCTCCGCGTACTCCAGGTAGCGCTCGGCACCGACGTGTTCGGCCATCCCGATGGAGGAGATCGCGTCGTAGGGCCCGTCGGTGACGTCCCGGTAGTCCTGCACCCGGATCTCGACCTTGTCCGTCAGCCCCTCCTCGGCGACCCGCTTGCGGGCGAACGCGGCCTGTTCCTGCGACAGCGTCACCCCGACCACGTTCGCGCCGTGGTCGCGGGCCGCGTGCACGGCCATCGAGCCCCAGCCGCAGCCGACGTCCAGCAGCCGCTGACCGGGCTTCAGGGCCAGCTTCCGGCAGACGAGTTCGAGCTTCTCGCGCTGGGCCTCCTCCAGGGTTCCGCCCTCCTGCCAGTAGGCGCACGAGTAGACCATGGAGGGGCCGAGGACGATCTCATAGAAGTCGTTGCCGACGTCGTAGTGGTGGCTGATGGCCCTGCGGTCCGTGCGCCTGGTGTGCAGGTGACGGCGGCGGCGCACCTCCTCCGCCGGCGGGGCGGGCGGCAGCGGCAGCCCGGCCATCCGCACCAGCCCGCGGACCGCCGCGCGCACCTCAGGGTCGCGCAACGCCGCACCGAGACCGCGCGCGTCCGGTCCACGTTCCCAGACGAGCCCGGACAGCAGATCCAGGGCGGTGAAGAGGTCGCCCTCGACGGTCAGGTCGCCGGAGACCCAGGCGCGGGCGAGTCCCAGGTCGCCGGGTTTCCACAGGAGCCGGCGCAGGGCCCGCCGGTTGCGGACGACGAGCGCGGGGGCCGAGGGAGGGCCCGCTTCCGAACCGTCCCAGGCACGGACGCGCAAGGGGAGCGGGGCTCCCAGCAACTGTTCGACAAGACTTCTGAGCCGCGGCGCGGCGTCCTGCATGGCGTACACCTCCGAGACAGCACTCCCGAACGCTCCGACACCCGGTAAACATCTACCCGCTCGGCGCGCAGTCCCGCTTCCACGACACAGATTCGCAAAATGTGTGTACGCACCATGCGTCGAACGGCGGACCGTGGGCGCCGGGTGTCACGAGCCCGGGAACGCCGAAGGGGCCGCCCGCACCACGGATGGCGGGCGGCCCCTTCGGGGCGTTCGGTGACGGAGGGTCAGGAGGCCTTGGCCTTCTCCTCGGTCTTCACGGGCGCGGCGGCGGCCGGAGCCGGCTTGGCGGCCTCGTAGAACTCCTCGCGCGGAGTCTCCATGGCACCCAGGGAGACGACCTCGCGCTTGAGGAACATGCCGAGCGTCCAGTCCGCGAAGATGCGGATCTTGCGGTTCCAGGTCGGCATGGCCAGACCGTGGTAGCCACGGTGCATGTACCAGGCGAGACGGCCCTTGAGCTTGATCTTCGTCTTGCCCATGACGATCATCGCGACGCCCTTGTGCAGACCGAGACCGGCCACGGCGCCCTTGTTGGCGTGCGAGTACTCCTTCTGCGGGAAGCCCCGCATACCGGAGATCACGTTGTCGCCGAGGATCTTGGCCTGACGCAGCGCGTGCTGCGCGTTCGGCGGGCACCAGGCGTTCTCGACACCGGCCTTGCGGGCGGCGACGTCCGGCACCTGGGCGTTGTCGCCCGCGGCCCAGATGTAGTCCGTGCCCTGCACCTGGAGGGTGGTCTGGGTGTCCACGTGGCCGCGCGGGCCGAGGGGCAGACCGAAGCGGGAGAGAACGGGGTTCGGCTTGACGCCGGCCGTCCAGACGATCGTGTTGGAGTCGACCTCGAGGCCGTTCTTCAGCACCACGTGGCCGTCGACGCAGGAGTCCATCGAGGTGGAGAGGTAGATCTCCACGCCGCGGCTCTCCAGGTGCTCCTTGCCGTACTGGCCGAGCTTGGGGCCGACCTCGGGAAGGATCTTGTCCGCGGCGTCGACGAGGATGAAGCGCATGTCCTCGCGGGACACGCTGCTGTAGTACTTGGCCGCGTCGCGGGCCATGTCCTCGACCTCACCGATCGTCTCGGCGCCGGCGAACCCGCCACCCACGAAGACGAAGGTCAGCGCCTTGCGGCGGACGTCCTCGTCCGTGGTGGAGTCGGCCTTGTCGAGCTGCTCGAGGACGTGGTTGCGCAGGCCGATGGCCTCCTCGATGCCCTTCATGCCGATGCCCTGCTCGGCGAGGCCGGGGATCGGGAAGGTGCGGGAGACCGCGCCCATCGCGATGACGAGGTAGTCGAAGGGCAGCTCGTACGCCTCGCCCACGAGGGGGGCGACCGTGGCGACCTTGCGGTCCTGGTCGATGGTGGTGACCCGGCCGGTGAGGACCTCCGCCTTGGGAAGTACACGCCGCAGCGGGACGACGACGTGCCGCGGCGAGATGCTGCCGGCGGCTGCTTCGGGGAGGAAGGGCTGGTAGGTCATGTACGACCGGGGGTCGACGACCGTGACGGTCGCCTCTCCGTAGCGCATCTGCTTGAGGATGCGCCGAGCTGCGTACAGGCCTACGTACCCACCGCCTACTACGAGGATCCTGGGACGCTCCGTGGTGCTCATGCCATCGAGTATCCACCCGCTTCAGGGGGGTCGCTCGTGCGCCCCTTCACAAGCTTGGGCAGGGGCTCTGCTACACTCCGCCGCCCCCGCGATCGAGGCCATGGCGGCCCCGGTGGACCACCGTACGGTTCGTACCGTTGTCAACACCGTGTGAGCTGCGGCCCAACCCGTTCGGCCGAGCGGACCGCTCCCGTCTTTCACCGTCCCGAAACCCGGCCGCAACACCTCACCGACCATGCTGCCGGACCGCGGGAGCCCCGGGAAAGGGCCCAAGTGGCCCCTTCGTCGCCCAGCAGGGGCTTTTTCCTTGTGAAGAACTTCACGAACTTTATCGGCGGGACCTCGCCGGAGGGGTTCCAGGACCCTCTCCGGCACGCTCATACGCTATCCGTTCCGCTCAGCCGAGGGTACTGATCGGTAGCGAAGGAGACCCGTGCCACGCCCCCCGCGGCGCCGCCGGACGGCGCGTCAGGGGCCTTCGGCGGCCTCCGGGGAACGCGAGAGCCCCGGCCGCCCGGGAGGGGCGGCCGGGGCCGTTCAGCGCTCGTCGCGGGCGCGCCGGAGGGCTCCGGTCAGTCGCCCCGCCTGCCCGCCTCGGCCTCCTCGGCCGCCTTGAACGCGATGCCGTCGAGGATGTCGTGCTCGCTGACCACGACCTCCTCCGCGCCGGTCCGCTCCATGATCGAGAGCAGGACGAGCGCGCCGGCCCCGATCACGTCCACCCGGCCCGCGTGCATGGAGGGGACCGCCGCGCGCTCGGCGTGGGTGGAGCGCAGCAGCCACTCGGTGATCTCGCGGACGCGCGCGCGGGAGACCCGGGAGTGGTGGATCCGTTCCGAGTCGTACGCGTCGAGGTCCAGCGCGATCGCCGCGATCGTGGTGACCGAACCGGCCAGCCCCACCAGGGTGCGCGCCTCGCGCAGCGGGACGGTCTCCTCGGCGAGGTCGAGGGCGGCCTCGATGTCGGCGCGCATGGCCGCGACCTGCTCCGCGGTGGGCGGGTCGGTGACGGCGCCGTCGCGGACGAGGTGGCGCTCCGTCATCCGTACGCAGCCGACGTCCACGGAGCGCGCCGCGCGCACGTGGGCGTCGCCGACGACGAACTCGGTCGAGCCGCCGCCGATGTCCACCACGAGGTAGGGCCGGGCGAGGTCGTCGCGGCCGGTCAGCTCCCTGGTCGCGCCGGTGAAGGAGAACTCGGCCTCCTGGTCGCCGGTGACGACCTCGGGCTCGACGCCGAGGATGTCGAGGACGCCCCGCACGAACGTGTCGCGGTTCTCGGCGTCCCGGGAGGCGGAGGTGGCCACGAAGCGCAGCCGCTCGGCGCCGTGCTCCTTGATGACGGCGGCGTACTCGCGGCAGGCGGCGAAGGTGCGCTCCAGCGCCTCGGGGGCGAGCCGGCCGGTGCGGTCGACGCCCTGGCCGAGCCGCACGATGGTCATCCGCCGGTCCAGGTCGGTGAGTTCGCCCGTACGCGGGTCCACGTCGGCCACCAGGAGGCGGATGGAGTTCGTACCGCAGTCGACGGCGGCGACCCGGGTCACCGGCCGTCCTCGGTGGACTCCGCGGGGCCCTCCGCCTTCGGCGTGTCGCCGGCCTGGGTGACGCAGGCGCCCTTGCGCCACCACTCGGGGAGCATCGCGATGGCCTCGTCGCCGAGCGGGTTGACGCCCGGTCCGGCGGCCAGCGAGTGCGCCACGAGGACGTGCAGGCACTTCACCCGGTCGGGCATGCCGCCCGCGCTCGGGAAGCCCTCCAGGACCTCGATGGCGTCACGGCGCGCGATGTAGTCCTCGTGCGCGGCACGGTAGGCCGCGGCCAGCTCGGGGTCGGTGGCGAGGCGCTCGGTCATCTCCTTCATGACCCCGTTGGCCTCCAGCGTCCCGATCGCGGACGCCGCCCGGGGGCAGGTCAGGTAGTACGTGGTCGGGAACGGCGTGCCGTCGGGGAGGCGGGGCGCCGTCTCCACCACGTCCGGCTGGCCGCAGGGGCAGCGGTGCACGATCGCGCGCAGTCCGCGCGGCGGGCGGCCGAGCTGCTGCTTGAAGGCCTCGACGTCGGCGTCGGTGGGCTCGGTGCGCGGGGTGGTGGGCGGTGGCGTTTCCATGCCGTGAGTCACGTGTCTTTCTGGTCAGTTCATGGGTCGTCAGCGGTCGGCGGCGTCGGATCTGTCCACGCCGTCCCAGACGTTGGTGTACCAAGGGCGGTCGGCGGCGCCCCGTTCGGCACGGGCCTGCTTCGCGGCGCCCGGGTCGATCACGACGTAGCCGGTCTCGCCGGGCATCACATAGTGCAGCCGCTGCCGGATCTGCTGCTTCGCGTACGCGTCGTCCTGCCAGCGCGCCTTGAGGTCGCGCAGCTGCTCGACCCGCTGCCTGGCCTGCTCCCGCTGTCGTTCCAGCTCGCCGATCTGGGCGCGCTGGGAGACGTACTGCCGCATGGGGTAGGCGAGGGCGACGATCAGGGTGCACAGGACCATGGCGAGGAGCGCGGCCCGGCCGGTGAGCCGGGAGCGGCGCGCCTGCCGCTTGGTCTGGGAGCGGTAGACCCGGGCCGCCGTCTGCTCGCCGAGCAGCTTCAGCCTGGTCGAGGTGGAGAACCGGTCCCGGTCCTTCACGGCCATGAGTCCCGCCTCCCCGCTGCCGGCCCGCCACAGGGCCCCTCACGTGCGTACGTCCCCGCACACGGTACGGGACCGGGTACGGGGACGTACGGAGGACGCTTGCCGAGCCGTGCGGCTCGGCCCTCGCGAGAGCCGGGGTCGGCCCTCGTGAGAGGTGGGCTCAGCCCTTGAAGCGGGGGAACGCCGAGCGGCCGGCGTACACCGCGGCGTCGTCGAGGATCTCCTCGATGCGCAGCAGCTGGTTGTACTTGGCGACACGGTCCGAGCGGGCCGGGGCGCCGGTCTTGATCTGGCCGCAGTTCACGGCGACCGCGAGGTCGGCGATGGTGACGTCCTCGGTCTCGCCGGAGCGGTGGGACATCATGCACTTGAAGCCGTTGCGCTGGGCCAGCTCGACGGCGTCCAGGGTCTCGGTCAGCGAACCGATCTGGTTGACCTTGACGAGCAGGGCGTTGGCGGAGCCCTCCTCGATGCCGCGGGCCAGACGCTCCGGGTTGGTGACGAAGAGGTCGTCGCCGACGATCTGGACCTTGTCGCCCAGCTTGTCGGTGATGACCTTCCAGCCGGCCCAGTCGTCCTCGTACAGCGGGTCCTCGATGGAGACGAGCGGGTACGCGGAGACGAGCTCCTCGTAGTACTCGGTCATCTCGGCGGCCGAGCGGGACTTGCCCTCGAACTCGTACTTGCCGTCCTTGTAGAACTCGGACGCGGCGACGTCGAGCGCGAGCGCGATCTGCTCGCCGGGGACGTAACCGGCCTGCTTGATGGCCTCGACGATGAGGTCGAGGGCGGCGCGGTTGGACTCCAGGTTCGGGGCGAAGCCGCCCTCGTCGCCGAGGCCGGTGGACAGGCCCTTGGTCTTCAGCACCTTCTTGAGGGTGTGGTAGACCTCGGCGCCCCAGCGCAGGGCCTCGGAGAAGGACTCCGCGCCGATCGGGGCGATCATGAACTCCTGGATGTCCACGTTGGAGTCGGCGTGCGAGCCGCCGTTCAGGATGTTCATCATCGGAACGGGCAGCAGGTGCGCGTTCGGGCCGCCCAGGTAGCGGAACAGCGGCAGGTCGGACGCCTCGGAGGCGGCGTGCGCGACGGCGAGCGAGACGCCGAGGATGGCGTTGGCGCCGAGCGAGCCCTTGTTGTCGGTGGCGTCCAGGTCGAACATCGCCTGGTCGATCAGGCGCTGCTCGGTGGCGTCGTAGCCGACGAGCTCCGGGCCGATCTGCTCGATGACGGCGAGGACGGCCTTCTCGACACCCTTGCCCTGGTAGCGGTTGGGGTCACCGTCGCGGAGCTCGATGGCCTCGAACGCTCCGGTGGAGGCGCCGGACGGAACGGCGGCACGACCCGTGCTGCCGTCGTCGAGGCCGACCTCGACCTCGACCGTGGGGTTGCCTCGGGAGTCCAGGATTTCCCGGGCTACGACGACGTCGATGGACGGCACGAGCATCTCCTTATGGGATGTGACGCGGGTACGCGGAGCTTGGCAGCCCCGCGGGATGAGCCTAACCGGCTCACGGGGATCGGCCAGCGATCGACCACCCCTTGAGCGGAACTGAGCGTACATATTGTTCCTGAACGGAACAAAAAAAGAAATAAAAAACCCCGCTCCGGTGCGTGCGGGGGAACACGCGCCGGAGCGGGGAGCCCGTGGGGACGGGGGGCCTCGGCGGCCTCCGGTGCGGAGGCCTCACGAGGGGGCCGTCGTGCGGCCTGACGCTGCGGCACGGTGCCGGGACCGGGCCGCCCTCCGCCGAGGAAGGCCAGGTCAGCCGGTGCGCCGCACCGCTCAGTGGAGGTGCAGCTGCTGGCCCGGGTAGATGAAGTCGGCGTCGGCGACGATGTCCTTGTTCAGCTTGAACAGCTTCTGCCAGCCGCCCTTGACGTGCTTCTTCTCGGCGATCGAGCTCAGGGTGTCGCCCTTGACGACCTTGTACTCGCCGTCACCCTTCTTGACCTTCTTGCCGGTCGGCGTGGTGACGGTCTTCTGGACGGCGGGGCGCTCCGCGGAACGGGCGGCGTGCTGCTCCGTCGTACGGGTGGCGGGGGCGCTCTGCGAGCCGCTCGACGAGGAGGACGTGGAGGGGGCGGCCGGGGCGGAGGAGGCCGAGCCGCCGGCGTACGGGGTGCTCGACAGGCCGGTGCCGCAGGTCGGCCAGGCGCCCTTGCCCTGCGCGGCGAGGACCTTCTCGCCGACGGCGATCTGCTGCGCCTTGGAGGCCTGGTCGGCGGTCGAGGCGTACGCGGTGCCGCCGTACGCGGCCCAGGTGGAGGACGAGAACTGGAGGCCGCCGTAGAAGCCGTTGCCGGTGTTGATCGACCAGTTGCCGCCGGACTCGCACTGGGCGACGGCGTCCCACTCGGAGGCGGTGGCGGCGGAGGCGTTGCCGGCCGCCATCAGCGGGGCGGCGATGGCGACACCGGTGACACCGGCGAGAGCGGCGACGCGGGTGGCCTTGTTCGGACGACGGTGCTTGCCCTTGCTGGAGAACAGCATGGAGAGATCCCCTCACCGACGCCTGCGAGGTGAGCTGTCGGGTTCGGGCCGAATGAGTTGCCCGGCCACGCGCCTTCGGTCCCGTCTCCAGGACTCCCGGCACGCGGCTTCACCCCAAGCCGTTCCCGGACGTCTCTCGACTCCCGGGCCCGGCACTTACCTTGGGTCCCCCGCTCCTGCCCACGGCGCATGACGCGACGACTGTTCCCGTACGGCCGTTGGCAGGATTCGGCGTTGCGACCGTCGGGGCCCGCTGTGGCGAGCGGTCACGACCGTAAGCAGTCGATCGCCGGAAATTCAAAGACGATCAGGGCTTCTGAGACCCATCTCTCACTTGCGCCAAATGGGACATTCCACAGCGAACCGTGACGCGAACTCCCGCTACTGCTGGGCCGTTTCGGCGACGACGACAATGCTCCGACCAGGGACGACGAGGCCGGGACCGCTGTCGGCGGCCGTCGGGTCGGGGGCGGTCAGCTTGCCCAGGTCGTTCTCGAAGCCGAGGTTGTCGGAAGAGTTCCAGAGACTGCCCAAGACCTTTGCGGCGTAGGAGTCGTCGGGGGACGAGTCGTCGACGGCGTCGCTCCCGGCGGTCGCCGCGTGCCGTCCGGCGGAGCCGTCCTCGCCCGTCGCGCTCTCCGAGGCCTCTCCGCCGCGGTGCCGGCCGGTGCCGGTGGTCGCGTCGTCGGACGCACCCGAAGAGGCTTCCTTCTGACCCGACTTGGACGGATCGGCCGTTTTGTCACTCTTGCCCGTGTTCGCACCGGTCGCGCCGGAACTCGCCGAGGCGCTGGGCGACGGGGTGCCGGTGGACGGGGTGGAGGATTCACCCGAAGCGGACGAACCGCTCGAAGCGGACGCGCTGGGCCCGGTCGCCAGACCGGACGAGACGTAGGAACCGGCGTCACTGCTCGCCGAGTCGCCGGCCACGCCCGTGTCGACGCTGACCTCGCCCGAGCCCTTGCTGAGCCCCGAGAGCGGCCCGCAGGTCGGCCAGGCCGCGAGGCCCGTGTCGGCGAGCACCTTCTCGGCGACGGCTATCTGCTGCGAGCGGCTGGCCTGGTCGGCGGTCTGCGCATAGTCCAGGCCGCCGTGCGCCTCCCAGGTGGCCTGGTCGAGCTGGAGGCCGCCGTAGTAGCCGTTGCCCTGGTTGGAGCTCCACGCCCCACCGCTCTCGCACTGGGCGACACGGTCCCAGGTGGTGCCGTCGGCCGCGCTCGCGCTCGCCGCGGCGAGCAGCGGGATGGCGATCGCAGATCCGGTCACCCCTGCGGCGACGATGAGTGCCGGGGCCTGACGAGGGCGACGGTGACGGCCGTTCCCGGAGAGCATGCGGAAGCCTTTCGCGTGACAGCGGGGAGCAGCGCGGCTCCCGTCAATCAGGAAGCGTGGGCGCCGCGTTGATGGGTGAACGTAGCCGCAGTCGATCGCTGGTTACAAGTCGATGCAGTACAGATCACGCGAAGATCACAGATTTGATGGACCGTCACGTTCCGGTAGCCGTGGGAGCGCTCTTTCCGGTATGCGGAAGGATCACTTCAGCAGTGGCGGCGAAGGGTCGGCGATGGGCCGATCACGGCCTATTTGACCGGGGTGAACTCCACCGGAAGCGTACGCAATCCCCGCATAATGAGGCCTCCGCGCCAACGCAAATCGGTCGATTCTCCAGCGAGTTGGAGGTCGGGAAGACGCCTCAGGAGCGTCCCGAGCGCCGTCTGTCCCTCCAGCCGGGCGAGCGGCGCGCCCAGGCAGTAGTGGATGCCGTGGCCGTATCCCAAGTGCTGAAGGTCACTTCGGGAAAGATCGAGCGTGTCCGGATCCTGGAAGCGTTCGGGGTCGCGGTCCGCCGCCGCGAGCACCACGAGCACGGGATCGCCGGCCGCGATGTCCTGCCCGCCGATCCGCACGTCCTCGGTCGCGAACCGCCACGTGGCCAGTTCCACCGGCCCGTCGTAGCGCAGGAGTTCCTCCACTCCCGTCTCCAGCAGCCCGCTCTCCCCGGCCGCGAGGGAGGACTGGAGCCGCTCCCGCTGCCCGGGGTGGGTCAGCAGGGAGTGCATCCCGTTCCCGATGAGGTTGACCGTCGTCTCGAACCCGGCGAAGAGCAGGATGAAGGCCATCGCGGCGGCCTCGTTCTCGGTGAGGTGCTCGCCGTGGTCGGAGGCGCGGATGAGCCCGGAGATGAGGTCCTCGCCGGGCTCGGGCTCCGGGGTCAGGGCCTCGCGCTTGCGGTGGATGAGCTCGGCCAGGTACCCGCGCATCTTCTTCACGGACCGGGCGACCCCGCCCCTCGGCCCGCCGCCGTGCCGGATCATCATGCCCGCCCAGTCCCGGAAGTCGTCCTGGTCCTCGCGCGGGACGCCGAGCAGGTCGCAGATGGCGTAGATGGGGAGCGGGAAGGCGAACTCGTGGATGAGGTCGGCGGATCCGCGGGCCGCGAACCCGTCGATGAGCTGATCCGTCAGCTCCTGCACCCGGGGAGCGAATTCGGCCACCCGCCGGGGGGTGAACGCCTTGCTGACGAGCCGCCGCAGCCGGGTGTGGTCCGGCGGGTCGATGTTCAGCAGATGCGTCATCAGCTCGGCCTTGCGCTCCCCGGGGATCCCGGTCCGGCCCTTCGCGTGCTCGGGCCCGTCGTGATGCGCGGGGTTCTTGGACAGCCGCTGGTCGGCGAGCGTCTGCTTGGCGTCGGCGTACCGCGTGACGAGCCAGGCCTCCACGCCGCTGGGCAGCCTGGTGCGGTGCACGGGCGCGTGCTCCCTGAGCCAGGCGTAGGCCGGGTAGGGGTCGGTGGCGAACTCCCAGGTGAAGAGTTCGGGGGCGGCGCTGGAGGTGGCTTCGGGCTCGGTCACTCCCCGACGGTATCCGGGTGGCCCTCCGCCGCTCGGATCGCGTCACGGTAGGTGCGTGCCGCCGCCCGCAGGGCCGCCTCGGGGTCGACGCCCTCGGCCTCGGCCCGCACGGCCATCGCCAGCAGTTCGTACCCGACGCCCTCGCCGGCGGGCAGCGGGACGTCGAGTCCCGCCGTGCGCGCCCGGGACGACAGCTTCGCCGTCAGGGCCAGGCCCGGCTGGCCGAGCGGGACGCCCTGGGTGACGGAGGTGCGCCGCTTCTCCTCGGCCTTGGTCCGCAGCCAGTGCTCCTTGACCTCCTCGGGGGTGCCGGCCGTCTCGTCGCCGAAGACATGGGGGTGGCGGTGGATCAGCTTGGCGACGATCCCGCCGGCCACGTCGTCGACCGAGAACGGGGCCTCCGGGTCGTCCTCGGCGATCCGGGAGTGGAACACGACCTGGAGCAGGACGTCCCCCAGTTCCTCGCGCAGTTCGTCCCGGTCGCCCTCCTCGATGGCCTCGACGAGCTCGTACGCCTCCTCCAGGCCGTACTTCGCCAGGCCCTCGTGCGTCTGGCGCGACGACCAGGGGCACTCGGCGCGGATGCGGTCCATCACCTGGACGAGGTCGAGCAGCCGGGCGCCCGGCAGGTCGTACGAGGCGGGCAGCAGTTCCAGGTCGGGCATCCGTGTGCGGCCGGAGCCGGCGAGACGGGCCAGACCGTCGGTGAGCCGGGGTTCGCCCTCGCCGGTCGCGACGACCACCACCGTGCGGCCGCCCTCGCAGGCGTCGACCAGGTCCCGCGCGCTCGGGGACTCCGTGTCCACCGCGACGCCGGCCTCGCGCAGATACGGCACCTGCGGGTGCGCGCCGTCCGAGCACAGCACGCGGTCGGCACCGTGCAGCGCCTGCCAGGCCTGCCAGGACAGCAGCCCGGGCGCGACCCGGTGGCTGGTGGTGAGCAGGACGATACGGCCGGGCCCGCCGTCGCCCGCCTCGTCGACGGTCGCGTCGGCCGCGGTCCGCCCGCCGCCCTGGGCGGCACCCGTCGGTTCACTGATTGCGTTCACCCCTCGAACGTAACCCACGCGGCCGGCACCCCCGGAGTTGTCCACAGGCCGGGAGGTGCCGGGGCAGCCGTCCACAGGGCGGGAGGCGCCGGAACCGTCCACGGGCCGGGGGCGACGGCGGATCCGTCCACGGCCCGGGAGGGGCGACGGCGGTCCGTCGCCCCCGGGGGGCTAAGCGGTCTGGGGCTGCCCGGCCGCCACCGACACCTCGCGCAGCCACGGCGTCTTCGCGTCGACACGGCTGCTCTTCTGGACGTCCCAGGTGCCGTAGCGCGGGTTCAGGTCGACGTGGAGTTCCTTGGACGCGGAGGACATCGCCTTCCAGAAGGCTGCCTTGCCGGTCGTGGTGTTCATGTCGATGCCGAGCGCGGCGGCGAGCTTGCGGGCCTCGATCTCGGTGCGCAGGCTGTCGTCGAGGCGCTCGGGCGCCACGCCGTAGTTCGACAACCAGGCCGTCTCCAGCGCCTTCGAGCCGCCCGCCTGCTGTTCGAGGGCCGCGCGCATCTGCTGGGAGTCCTTGCGGGTGACGGTCACCCCGGCGTTCCTGGCCGCCCGGTCGAGGACCCGGTCCAGGACCATGCCGTGCAGGGTGTCGCGGGCGAGGGTGCCGGTGCTCGCGACGACCTGCGCGTACTGGGCGTCGTCCTTGCTGGCCGCGCGCTGCGCCGAGCGCACCTCGCCGACCCGGCTCTCCAGCTGCGAGACGGTGATCCGGCTGCCGCCGACGACGGCCGCCGCGCCCGGATGGGCATCGCTGCCACAGCCGGTGAGCAGGGGGGCCGCGGCGACGATCGCGGCGGAGAGGACGAGCGCGGTGCGACGGCGGCGGTGCAAGGAAGCCTCCCGAGGAGATTGTGCGACGGTGCACAAAGTCTTGCGGTGATCGATGGTAGGCAGTGGCCCGCCTCTCGGCCAGCCATTCGACCAACGATTCACGACGACTTCAGGCACCGCCGCGGCTTCCCCGCCTCGGGGAACGGCCGTTGTCCGCCCGTACGGGTGACTCCGGGCCGGTCCTCGCGTCAGCCGGTGATGGCGACCGGCGCGTCCCAGGCGTCGCGGTCCACGGTGAACGTGACGCCGCCGTGGGTCTCCTTGCTGTTGACCATGTACTGGTGGGCGCGGCTGTGGCCGGTGAACTGGGTGGCGCCCCAAGGCCAGTCGCTCGTCGTGGTGTTCGTCTTGTCCCACAGCGCGTACCAGAGGTTGCCCGGCAGGTCCGTCTTGTCCGCCGCGGTCGCGACGGCCTTGGCGCTCGAGCTGGTGAAGCCGTAGTACCCGGTGCGGAACGTCTTGGCGTGCAGGGCCTTGTCGAAGGCGCGCACGTACGTGAGCACGGCGTCGTTGCAGGCCTTGTTGGTGATGTCGTACGACTCCATGTCGAGGTAGACCGGGCTGCCGGCCTTCATGCCGAGGGCGGTGGCCTTGGCGACCGCGTCCGCGCCGTCCGCGGCGCCGAGGGACGCGGCGGTCGAGGCGGTGATCTTCTCCGGGCTGCTGCCCGTCTGGCAGGACGGCTGGGCGCCGACGTAGAGCGGGATGAGCTTCCAGCCGAGCGCGCTGACCGACTTCACCCAGGACGCGGTGAGGTTGGGCTGGTTGCACCCGCGGTTCTTGCCGCCGACGTACACGGCCGCGGCTCCGTAGAAGCCGGTGTGCCAGGCCGTCATCGCGCTGAGCGAGGGGGCGGCGCAGGTGTCGAAGGCGCGGCCCGTGAAGGTCTTCTGGGCGGGCCAGGTCGTGGCCGCCATGGAGGTCTGCGCGGCGATCCCGGCGCCCGCGACGACGGCGGCCCCGGCCACCCCCCAGGTGATGTATCTGCGCTTGCGCGACTGACGGTGCTCGGACATCTGAACCTACCCCTGGTCGTTGCGGTGGTACCGGCCGGTCGCGCGATGGCAGCGCGGAGACGCGCGAGGAGGCGCGCACGGCACGAAACAGGTCAACTTAACGTTTCGCACATGCCTGTTCGGACACGGAAGCCCCAGGAGAATCACAAGAGCCTCTCAGGACACGGCAAAATCTAGCCATGCACCTGCCCCAGCCATTCCAGGGTCCGCCGGATCTCGGCCGCGAGCGGATGTCCGGGGCCGTGCAGCCGCTCCACGTCGTGCAGCAGCCGGGCCAGTACGTCCCCGGCGGCGCCGCGGCCACCGAGCGCCAGCAGCAGATGGCCGATGCGGCGGCGGACGTCGAAGGCCAGTTCCGGGTCGGCGCCCGCGTACCGGTTCTCGTAGTACGGCAGCAGCGCGCGGTACTCGGCCAGCGCCTCCGCCGGTTCGCCCGACTGCTCCAGGCACTGGGCGGCTTCGTAGCGGTGGCGCAGTGACTGGGGGTCGGCGAGGCCGGCCTCGGCGGCGCGTTCGTCGGCGAGGCGGCGCAGTTCGGGCAGCGCGCGCCGGTACTGGCCGTCGTCCATGAGCGTGGCCGCGTACTGCCTGCGCAGGGTGCGGACGACCGGGGAGCGCTCGCCGTGCTGCCGCGCGGCGGTGGGCAGGATCGCGCCGAGGATGTCGACGGCCTGGGTGATCCGGCCCTCGCCCAGAAGGCGCTTGACCTCGTCGACGGCGTCGGCGACATCGGGTGTGCCGGCGTCCCGCACGGCGGGGGCGGGCCGGTGTGCGGGCGTGCGCGCGCGGTCGGGCCAGGGCGCGTGCGGGCGCAGGAAGGGGCGGGTGGGGTCGAGCGGGGCTCCGGTGGGGGTACCGCGCGGGGGCAGCAGCGGCGCCAGTCGCCCGTACACCTCCTGCGCCGAGGCCGGCCGGTGCTGCGGATCCTTCGCGAGCAGGCTCAGGACCAGGCTCTCCAGCGCCTCGGGGATCTCGGGGCGCAGCCGGCGCACCGGCAGCGGCGGCTCGTACAGATGGCGGTGCAGCACGCCGAGCGCCGTCGAGCCCGTGAACGGGACGTCGCCGCTGAGGAGTTCGTGGATCAGCACACCGAGCGCGTACAGGTCGGTGTACGGGCCGACCGCGCCGCCCATGGCCTGCTCGGGCGCCATGTAGGCGGGTGAGCCGATGGGGGAGCCGGTGTGGGTGAGGCGGGTGGTGTCGGTGTCCATGACGGAGGCGACGCCGAGGTCGAGGACGGTCACCGTGCCGTCCTGCTTCACCATCACGTTGCGCGGCTTGAGGTCGCGGTGGACGATCGGCACGGCGTGCACGGCGCTGAGCACGGCGCACAGTTGCGCGGCGACCGCGACCGCCCACTGCCACGGGTAGGGGTCGTGCTCGGCGAGGTGGTCGGCGAGGTCGGCGCCGTCCACGTACTGCATGACGAGGAACAGCTCGTCGCCCTCGCTGCCCGCGTCGTGCACGGTGACCAGGCCGGGGTGGTCGACCTGTGCGGTCACCCGGCACTCGCGCGCGAAGCGGCGCCGCAGTTCGTCGGCGTCCTGGCCGACGACCTTGTCGGGGCGCAGCAGCTTCACCGCGACGCGCCGGTCGAGCCGCTGGTCGTAGGCCGTCCAGACCTGGCCCATGCCTCCCTGGCCGATGAGGGTGGCCAGTTCGTACCGGCCGGCGACGACACGTGCGGCCGCCGCGCTCACCGTCCGCCCTCGTGTTCGCCGTGCCCCTGGTCCCCGTGTCTGCGCAGATAGTCGCTGAGTTCGTCGAGCTCGGCGCGCACCTGGTCGATGCGGGCGGGCGCGGGGTGCCGGGGCGGCGGGGGCTCGGGCATCGGCGGACCGGGAACGGCGGCCCGGGGCACGGGCGTTCCCGGTGTGTACGGGCCCACCACGGGAGGCCGGTGCGTGTACGGCTGCGGTGCGGACGGCGCGGTGTACGGCGGAGGGGCCGGCAGCGGCTGCGGATAGCCGTATCCCTCCGGGGCGGTCCGCGCGTGGGGCGGGGCGTAACCCATGGACCGCCGCCGCGCACGGTGGAAGCGGATGTCGCTGACCAGGTAGTACGCGACGCTGCCGGCACTGAGGACCAGCGAACCGGTCAGCGCGACATCGCCCCAGTGGTCGTCGTACGGCAGCGTACCGACGACCATGAGCAGGCCGATGGACACGGGCAGCGTCGTCCAGGCCGCCGCCCAGTCGAACCACCGCCCGCGGCGGAGCGCCACCTGGAACAGCGGAAGACAGGCGAACAGACCGCACGACAGGAGCCCGGCGGCGGCGAACAGAACGCGCAACGCGATGACGGTGACCGCGCCACGGGTGGGTGACGTCCCGTCGTGGCCGTACATGACTGCTCCCGGACCTGGGTTCGATAGGAGTTCGAGCGTATAGGCCGACACGGAACACCGGTCCCGGGTTGTACGGAACCGTTGTCGCGCTGATCACCTCGTACGACGCCGCAGGTGACGTAAGGGGACGGACCCGTGGCAGCCGGGCGCACGGGCCCCGTCCCCGGGCCTCAGCCCGGGGGCACCGTCCCGTCCGTCAGCCCGTCGTACAGGCCGCGTACGAGCTGGTCCCCCAGCCGGCCCGCGTGCCGCAGCGCCCGCTCGAACTCGTCGAGCGCGCGGAACCGGGCCCCGTAGCGCCGCTGTTCGTCCAGCGGGAGCCGGGGCAGCTGGAGCCTGCGCACGTCGAGCCGGGCGGCGGTGGACGCGTAGCTGCTGGCCTGGCGGTTGTTGGCGGTGCCGCGCAGGAACCCGGCGAGGAACCACGGGTCGAGCGCCGCGGGATCGGGGTGCAGGAGCACGAGGTTGCGCCCCAGCACGGCACCCGCCGTCGCGGCGTCGACCACCCGGACCACCGAGCCGCCGCCGAGCACCGGCACGACCACGTCGCCCGCCTCCGTCAGCACGGCCTCCTCGTCGCTCTCGGGCAGTGTCCCCGAGGGGTCGGTGCCGGCGAGCACGTCGTGGTCGGTGAGGACCGGCACCCGCGCGTGCCCGCCGTTTCCGCCGCTGCGCATCACCAGGGCGCTCCCGCGGGCGAGTTCGCCGACGGTGGTGAGCGGCCAGCGGGCGGGCGGCGCCGCCGGCCCGGGCGGCGGGGTGAGGCCGGCGGTCAGGCGCAGGGTCGCGTCGAGGCACGCGCGCACGGCCGCGAGCTGCTCGGCGCCGTCGGCCGCCGCCGGGGGCGGGAGGTGGCGGGCCGGGGCGAGGTCGACGTCGTCGTCGAGGAGTTCGATGACGGGAACGGAACGCGCCAGGCCGGGCCGTTCCGGGAAGGTGCCGTCCCGGTCGTGGGCCCGCCAGGCGTCGAGCACCACGTCCCTGACGGCCTGCCAGTCGGGGCCGCCGCGCCCCTCGCCGGCGAACTCCCCGGCGTCGGCCAGCAGCACCTCGGGCCGCCCGGGTGCCTTCTCGGGCCGGCGCAGCACCCACAGGTGCAGGGGGATGTTGTACGGGGCCGCCGCGCCGACCGGCAGGGCGACGACGGCCCGCAGCGCGCCCCGGCGCAGCAGGTCGGCGCGGATCCGGCGGCCGGAGCGGCGGGAGGCCGTGGCGGGCGGCATGAGCAGGACGGCGGTGCCGCCGTCGCGCAGCCGGGCCAGCGCGTGCTGCACCCAGGCCAGCTCGGACTCGGCGCGGGCCGGGAAGCCGTACTCCCAGCGGGGGTCGTAGGCCAGTTCGTCGTGCCCCCAGTTGCGCTCGTTGAACGGGGGGTGGCACAGGACGGTGTCGGCGCGCAGCCCGGGGAACGCGTCGGCGCGCAGACTGTCGCCGGCGGCCGCCCGCACGGTGGCCTGCCCGTGCAGGGCGAGCCGGAGGGCGGTGAGCACGGCGAGGTCGGGGGCGCTGTCCTGGGCGTGGAACTCCTGGCCGGGGCGGGCGTCGAGGGCGCACAGCAGGGCGCCGGTGCCGCAGGCCGGGTCGAGGACGCTGCGGGCGGGGCCGGCGAGGTCGGCCATGAGGCGGGCGAGCTCGGTGGGGGTGGGGGTGTACTGGCGCGGGTTGGCGTCGAGGTGCCGCCCGAGCAGGAACTCGTAGGCCTGTCGGGCGCCCAGCTCGGCGGCGAGCTCGGCCACGCCCCGCAGGAGGGGGGTGGAGGGGTACAGCTGGGGTCCCGTGGGAAGGGCGACCCCGAAAGTGTTCACAGCATCCGGTCGGTCAACAGCCGGCTGCGCCTCCGCGCCCGCCTCGGCGTGAACACCGCCCCGACCCTGCGTCCAGCCGAACCGCGGGGCGGCCACCTGCTCCAGCGCGGCCGGCAGCAGGGCGGCGAGGCGTTCGTCGGAACCGGCGCTCGCCTCCAGCCAGACCGTCGGCCGGTCATGGATGAGCAGCAGTGCGAAACCGGCGTGGGTGAGCCCGGTGGCCGGGCCCTCGGGATGGCCCGCGAGTTGCTGCCATACCCGTTCCCGCAACGGCACTTCGGCGAGTTTGCCCTGGTGGCGCAGCCAGGCCTCGACCTCGGCCAGCGCGAACGACGGGCTCGTCTCCGTACCGCCGACGGGCTTGGGGAAATCGGCGTGGCGACGGCGCCAGTTGCTCACGGCCGCGCGGCCGACACCGGCCAGCCGCGCGATTCCGGCGGCGGTCACTTCGGTGGCGTTGTCCTGCACCCGCCCCGCTCCCCTCGTCCCGACTGGTCCCTGCGTGATGTCGAGCATACCGACGCATACAAGATCTACCCGTTCACACTGTGCACGCAAGATGTTGCGTGAACCGTGTTGACTCGATTCACAGGCTCTGTTGTTATTGACCCAGCGAACGAGCGGCCGTCATCAAGACGTCCGCCGGGGGGAGGGAACAGTCGTGAGCGTGGTCGGCAGGGCCGCACTGAGTGCCACCGTAGGCCTCGTGATCATCGGTGTCGTCTCGGCGAACGCCCGTGACCACGGCCACGGCCTGGGCCACCCGGGCGGCGGCGACAAGGGTTCGGTGTCGACGACTCCACAGCCCGGCGCCCCGCGGCACACCGCTCCGGCCGCGACGCCCCGCTGACCTTCCGCCGCACACCCCACCCCACCCCTCCCCGCCACAAGCACCGCGCCACCCCGCACCACCCGCAGGACCCGCGCCACTCGCACCACCCGCAGGACCCGCGCCACTCGCACCACCCGCAGGACCTGCACCACCCGCACCACCCCGACTCCGCCCGGCCCGCCGAGCGTTCGGAGTCCCGCAGCCGCAAGCCCCGCCCGAACGCCCGAACGGACACTCGGCCCGTTCCGGCCCCACCTTCGAAGGACAGATCCCGATGCGTCATCCCTCCCGCCCGGCCAAGGCCCTGCTCGTCGCCGCCGTCCTCCCGCTCGCCCTGACGGCCTGCTCCTCCGCGAGCGACACCTCGTCCCCCTCCACCACCGCCTCCAAGGCGTCCAAGGACCCCAACGCCGGCCTGCTGACCGGCGCGCGGCTCAAGAAGACGCTGGCGCCCGCCTCCTTCTTCGCCGCCGGTTTCGCGGTCGACCCGAAGGGCGTCCGGGACTCCGGCCCCATGTACACCGCGCCGAGCTACGCCCCCGCGGCGAAGCCCGACTGCACCCTTCTCGGCGGCACCAGCTGGATATCGATCACCGGCGACGCGGGCGTCTCGTTCGCCCAGAACGACTACGTCAGCAAGAACACGTCCGAGGACATCGCCCAGGAGGTCGACACCTTCCGCGGCACGACCGCGGCGACCGTGCTGGAGCACCTGAAGAAGACCGTCGCCTCGTGCCCGGAGTACACCGACTCGGACACGCACACCAAGGTGAAGATCACCGGCGCCGACACCCCCGGTCTCGGTGACGCCGCCTACACGATCACGCTGACCGACAGCGCCTGGCAGAACGGCTCGACCCTGATCGCCGCCCAGTCCGGGACGGACCTCGTCACGGTGATGTCCACCGACGGGCACGACAACGGCGCGGCCACCGCGAAGAAGCTGACCGCACGGATCGTGACCTCCCTGAAGGCCGAACACGCGCACGCGTGACGCGCGGGATGGGACCATGGCGCCCCCGGGTGGTTTCCCGGGGGCCCGGGAGTCTCTCGGGGGGTTCGCGGGGTTTTCGGGGGTGTGATGGACAAGCGCTTGGAAGCCGGCTGGTTCCAGCGGCTGGCGTGGTCGGTGCTGGCGGTCGGATCGTTCGGTCTGCTGGTGTGGGTGCCGTTCCTGTACGTGGCGATCCGCCGGGGGCGGGGATCCGACTGGGGGGCCTTCGCCGCGTTCGCGCTGTACGAGGTGGGGTCGCTGTCGCTCGCGACCGTCCCGGCGGACAGGGGGAACGGGGCTCTGGGCCTGGTCGCCCTGACCACGTTCGGCATGGCCGTCTGGATGCTGATGTTCCCGCTGTTCGACAAGCCCACCCCGCGCAACGCCATGGCCGTCGGCATGGGCCCCGCCCCCTGGCCGGCCCAGCAGGCGGGCAACCCCTACCTGCGCTGACCCCCGGCGGGCCCGGCGTCCGGACGCACCGGGCCGCGGGGATCAGCCCTTCCGCGTCCCGCGCCGGATCCTGACGGCCGGATAGGCCAGCAGGCCGCCGACGCACCAGAGGAAGGCGCTGAGCGCGGCCCACCCGCCGACGCCGGTCTCCGGATCGCCGAAGCCGAACACGGTGTACATCAGGGCGAGCAGGGACCAGAGCCCGGCGAGCGTCCCGAAGACGACGAGGACCGCCGTCTGGCCCGCGGTCCGCCGGGTCCGGGCCGCCCCCTTCCCCTGCTCGACGGCGGGGCCGGAATCCCGGCTCCGGGACTCCGCGGCCGGGCGCTCGGGCCGCCGCTGCCGTGGCGGCAACTGCACCGCCGTGCCCGGAGGCACCGCCGCGTCGACGGTCGCCATGGTGTGCGCGTCGACCCCGTACTCCCCCGGCTCCACCTCCACGCAGATCCCGTCGGTCCCGATGAGCCGGCGTCCGCCGTCGGGGAAGCTCAGCACGGCGGCGCAGTCGCGGTAGAGCACGGTGACCGCGTCGCCGCCCGCCGTCAGGCTGACGCCCTCGCCCCCGACGACCAGGGCCGTCCCGTCCTCGTGCACGGAGGCGAACCGCTTGCCGGTGACGGCGTACGCCGACCTGGTCGGCGCGGCCGTGTAGCCGGCCCAGTCGGCGGTGTGCCCCGAGGGCGTCTGGAGCAGTGCGGTCCCGGCGGCCTCCAGAGCGACCGCGTGCACGTGCCGCGGTGTCACCGCCCACAGTTCGCCGCGCAGTTCGTCGACCGTGCGCGGGTGCCGGTGGGCGAGCAGGTCCTCCGCCGCGCCCGGCAGCCGTCGTACGGCCGAGTCGGGCGCGGTCAGCGCGGAGTCCCTGCGGCCGCGTACGGCGTCGAGGTCGGCCTGCGCGATCCGGCCGGCCTGGAGTCCGGCGAGGACGTCGATGAACCCGCCGAGGACCGCGTCCTGCTTGGCGGGCAGGGAGTCCGCGAAGGCGGTGACGGTCGCGTGCCCGTCCCGGCGGGGCGCGTAGTCGCCGGCCGCCGTGTACGAGTAGCCGCCCTCCTGGCGCAGTGCGCGGGAGAGTTCGCGTTCCAGGACGCCCGCGTACATCCGGGCGGCGGCGGTGTCGGTGACGACGGCGTCGAGCAGGACCCCGCCCTGGCCCTCGGAGAAGAAGGCGGGGGCGGTGGGCAGGGCCGAGGTGACCCGGGGCATCGCACGGCGATCGCCGCCGGGCAGCCGGAGCGAAAGCCCGGCGGGCAGCCGTTCGCCCGCGATCCACAGCACGGCGTTGTCCCGGGTGAACCAGCTCTGCGCCCAGTGCCGTACGTCGTCCGGCCGCGCCTGCCGTACGCCCCACTCGGGGTAGCTGCTCAGCCCGTAGCCCTGGGCCCCGTACCGCCACAGCGGGAGCTGTCCCGGTTCACGCCGGGCCTCCTCGGTGCGCAGGATCTCCTTCTCGGTCTCCAGCCGCTCCATGGGCAGATCGAGGAGGGAGGAGCACACGCCGTGGAGGTAGGCGACGACCTCGTGCTCGGCGCCCTCCACGTGGAAGTGGGTGAACGCGGCCTTGGTCGCCCCGTTGAAGTGGTAGTCGGCCAGGCCCTGGCGGTGCAGCGCCAGATGCTCGACCAGGTGCGTGATCCCGGCGCCGGCGAGGGTCTCGTCGGCGACACCGACGCGGAAGACGAGCCCGGCGCGCACGGGTCCGGCCGCGTACGCGAAGAGGGCCGGTATGCCGTCGATCTCGGTGTGATGGATGGCCTGGTTCATCGTCAGCCTCTTCCCAGTGCGGCGGAGCGGTGACGTACGTACTGCTCGGCGGGCTTGCCGAGGTAGCTCCACGGGTACTCGGAGGCCAGACCGCCGAGCGCGCGGAAGTGGGCGGCCGCGCGGGCGGTGTCCCCGGCCAGCGAGAAGAGCGCGGCGAAACAGCCCTGGACGGTCACCCACCCGTACGTCGGCCGGTGGCCGGGGTGCAGGACGGAACGCCCGGCCGCCTCGACGAGTTCGGCGTGGACGTTGGGCTGCCGCAGGTAGTCGGTGCGCGCGTTGCCGGAGGAGGGCAGGTCGATCCAGTGCTCGATGTGCGCCTCGGCCACCAGCCCGCCGTTCAGGGCGCCTTCGGGCGCGCCGAGCAGGCATGCGCGGGCGAAGCCGTGCGCCGCCTCCCAGCTTCCGCCCCACTTCGGGCACAGCTGCTGGAGGAGGCGGGCCTGTCCGGTGAAGTGGTGCGGGTGGTGGGCGGCCAGCCGGTCGTACCGGCGCCGGGCCTCGTTCTGTCCGAGTTGCAGTCCCCTGCTCGTGGTCAGGCGCGCGGCCCAGGCCGCGTCGTACGTCGGGTCGAGTGCCGTCGCCCGGATCAGCAACTGCTCGCCCGTCCGCAGGTGTTCGTGCATCTGCCGGAACTGCTCCCGACTGACGTCCTGGGCGCGGGCGGCGGTCCGGATCTCCCAGCCGATCTCGGTCTCGCGGCTCCCGAGCGCGGTCAGGGCGAGCACGTCGTCGGGGGCGGCGGCGACGACCTCGCGCAGGAGGTGCTCGACGCCGGGCACTTCGGCGATCACACGGACGAGGAAGGCCCGGTCGGCGTCGTACGGGAGCCCGTCGACGTACCGCCGGATCGCCGCCCAGTCCCGTGCGCCGGCGGCCTGCCGCAGCCATCCGGCCTCGGGATGGGCGGAGGCGAGCTCGAAATCGGGTGGCGCAAGGGGCACATCGGTCGGCATGGAGCGGATGGTAGGCGGCGGACGGAAAGTTCCTTCCGCCCAGGTAAGGGGAGGGTGTGGGGACACAGGCCCCAAAGGGCACATACGGGCGCCTGCTTGACCTTCCCGTGAAGGATCTTGACTCTCCCATGGCTCGAACTTGGGTTCGCCTTGCGGGAAGTGATCGTCCGGCGTCCCCCTGGCTTGAAACACTCCCTGGGCCGCCCCCCACGTCCCGGCACCGTCAAACAGGAGACCGTCCATGGCTCTCAACGCCCGCCGCAACAGACAACTGCTGGAGACCTCGGCGCCCTTGCTGCTCCAGGGTGAGCGGGTCGAGCTGACCACGCTCGCCGCCATCGGTACCGTCTCGGTGCGCAAGCAGGCCCTCACCACGATCCTGGTCGGCGTGCTCACCCTCGGCATGGTGATGGCGACGGTCAGGCCGCGCGTGGCCTACATCGTCCTGACGAACCAGCGGATCCTGTTCTTCGACGGCAACCGGGGCGGAAAGCCGGGCGCGTTGCTGATGAACATGCCCCGCGCGTACGTCACCGCGACCGCGGCCAGGAAGGCGTTCCTGGGCCTGAAGACGGTCACCCACCTGACCGTCGAGGGCCAGGACGGCGCCCTCAAGGTCGACTTCCCGGTCCAGACCCGCGCCGACGGGGCGGTGTTCGCGGGCGCACTGCCGGTCACCCGCTGACCCCCTCCGGGGCCGCCCCCCAGGGCGGCCCCACCTCGCACCACAGCACCTTCCCGCTCCGGCCGAACAGTTCGTCGCCGAGCGGATGACCGCCCCAGGCGTCCGCGTAGTGGCACACGAGGAACAGCCCGCGCCCGCCGTCCACTTCGGCCGGCACGGGCCCGAGCACGCCGTACCGCCTGTCGAACGGGGGCGGGATACGGGGGTCGCCGTCCTGGACGCTGATCCGCAGCCGGCCCCGGCCGAGGGCCCGGAGCCGGAGCGTCGAGGGGCCGCCGGAGTGCCGGTAGGCGTTGGTGACGAGTTCCGAGGCCAGCAGTTCGGCCGCGTCGGCGACGGAGGCCATGCCGTGCCCGCCGAGAACCGCCTTCAGGGTGACCCGGGCGACGCGCGGCGCGAGCGGATCATGGGGGAGCCGGAGGGCGTACGCCCAAGAGGGGGACGCATCGGACTTCTGCGGGGATACGGTGACCATGAACGCCTCCTGCGGCGGGGGTATTCGGGTTCGCTCTACCGGCCCGGCCGGGCGGTGGCATGTCGCGGGTCAGCGGTGCGCTTCCGTCTTACCGGCGGGGGGAGTTGAGCGACTTGGACGCTCCGACCGTAGGGCGCTTCATGGACTACATTCCATGAAATGAGGGGAATGCAGCCCCTATTGCCTTCGTGTGGGTGACCCACGCGCCATACGTACGAACGGGAAGTCGCCGCTCATGCCCCAGCCGAGCACACTGCCCACCGCTCGCCGCCGCCGACTCGGGGTCGAGCTGCGGAGGCTGCGCGAACGTGCCGACCTGTCCGCGACGCAGGCCGCCGCGCTGCTGGGCGCCACGCAGTCCCGTGTGAGCAACATCGAGGCCGGCCGCTACGGCGTCAGCGCCGACCGGGTGCGTGCCATGGCCCGCCACTACGACTGCACCGACGAACCGCTGGTCGACGCGCTCGCGGCGATGACCGGCGAGCGCCGGCGGGGCTGGTGGGAGGAGTACCGCGAGATCCTTTCGCCGCGCATGCTGGACCTCACCGAGGTGGAGCACCACGCCGTCGCGCTCCGCGTGGCACAGGTCATCAACATCCCCGGGCTCCTGCAGACCCCGGGCCACGCCCGCGCCCTGTTCGGCCACACCGTGCCCGCCCTGAAACCCCACGAGATCGAGCACCGCGTCTCCCACCGGATCAAACGGCAGGCTCTCCTCCACCGCGAACAACCGCGGTCCTACACGGCGATCATCCACGAGGCCGCCCTGCGCATGCGCTTCGGCGACCGCGGCACGGTCAGGGCCCAGCTCCAACACCTCAACGAGTTGAGCGAACTCGACCACGTCACGATCGCCGTCGTCCCCTTCGCCGGCGGCCCGTTCCACACGTCCGGACAGGGAATCGACTACTTCCACGGCCCGGTCGGCCAGCTCGACACCGTCCAGCTGGACACCGACCACGGCTCCGAACTCATCGACGCTCCTGCCCAGTTGGAACGCCAGCGCCTCGTCCTGGACGGCATGGAACAAGTCGCTCTCCCCCAGGCCGAGTCCCGCGACTTCATCGCCCGAATCGCCCAAGAACTCTGAAGGAGCCCTCGATGCCCGAACTGAACTGGCAGAAGTCCACGTACAGCCAGGAGGCGTCGTCCTGCGTCTTCGTCGCCGCCACCCCCACCGGAACGATCCTCCTCCGCGAGAGCGACGTACCGGAGACCGTCCTCGCCACCGGACCACGCCAACTCGCCGACCTGATAGCCGCCCTGCGGAGGCCGTGACCCCGGCGTCGCCCCGTTGTCAGAGGGGGTGGGTAGGGTCGGCGCACCTGATCAGTCGAGGAGCGCGCATGAGATCTCCGGCCGAGTTGGACGACGTCCCGTGGTCCGAGCTGACCCACGCCTACGGCCCCGCCGATGACGTACCCGAGCTGATCAAGGTGCTCTACGGCGACGACGACGAGGCCGCGGGCGAGGCGATCTACGAGTTCCACGGCAACATCTACCACCAGGGCACGATCTACGAGGCCTCGGCCCCGGCGGTCCCCTTCCTCGCCCACGCCGTCCTGCACGCGCCGGGCAGGCGCGAGGACCTGCTGATGCTGCTGGCCGTCCTCGCCGACCACGACCCCGCCTCGGTCGACTCGCCGCACTGGCCGCACAGCGACATCGCCGCGATCTGCGCCGAACTCTGCGCGGTGCTCCCTGACCTGCTGCCCTGCCTCGGGGACCCCGGGCGCGGGGTGCGCCGGGCCGCGCTGCGGACCTTCGCGGCCGTGGCCGACCTGCTCCCGGACGACACCCGGGCCCTGGCCGTCAAACGGGTCGACGCGCTGTACGCCGACGATCCCGTACCCGCCGTACGGGCGGACGCGCTGATCCTCCTGAACCGCTTCGGGCGGGTGCTGGAACCCCTGGACAGCCCGCTGGCCGAGATCCGGCTCGCCGCGGCCCAGCTGGCCGCCGAACGCAACGGGCCGCCGTACGCGCCCGAACTCGTGGAGGTCTTCGCCGAGGACGGCGCCGACCCCGACCCCGGGGAGGACGAGTTCCCCTGGTCGGACACCAGCACGCAGGAGCAACGGCTCACCAACCTGCTCACGCGGGAGCCGGACGTCGCCCTCACCGTCGCCGCCCGGTGGATCGCGCACGGGGACATCGGCTCGCGCGGCTCCTGGCTGGCCGGACACGTCGCCGAGCGGTGGCGCGACCGCGAGCGCGAGGTCCTGGACCTGCTGGTGGCCGCGCTCCCCCACCACAGCAAGCCCTCCTCCCTGCTCCGCACGATCGGCTACTGGGTCGAGCACCTGCCCGAACCGGACGCGGCCCTGCGGGACGCCCTCCACGAGCTGGCAGGGGCCGACGGCGAGACGGCCGAACCGGCGCTGCTCGCCCTGGTGCGCTCCCGCGACACCCGTGCCGTGGACCTGGTGCTCGACCGCCCCTCCGCCCGGCTGCTCGCGGCGACGGCACGGCACTTCCCCGAGGCGGCCGGCCGGCTGATACCCGTGATCCGCCGTGAACTGGCCGCGGGCGCCGACGGCAACGACGGCATCGCCCTGGTCCAGGCCCTGGCCCGGTTCGGCACCGCGGCCCGCGCGGCCCAGCCCGAGCTGATCGACTGTCTCGGTACCCGCCGCGCGGCCATCGTCGCCGCCCGCCAACTGGGCGCCAACGGCGTACGCACACCGGAGATCACCGACCTCCTGGAAGAAGCCACGCGGAGCGGTGACGCCTCGCTGCGGGCGTCGGCGGCCGTGGCCCACCACCTGCTGACCGGTGACCCCGACACGGCGCTGCGCACCTACGAGGCGCTGCTGTCGTCCCGGGGCCAGACCCACTGGTACCTGAGCGGCCTGGAGTCGATGGGCACGGCAGCCGCCCCGCTACTCCCCCTCGTCGAGCCCCTGCTGGAAGCCGGCTACGACTGGACGCGCAAGGCGGCCGCCGAGGCCCACCACTGGCTCACCGGCTCACCGGACCGCGCGGTCCCGATCCTGGCCGACATCGCGGGCCCCACCCCGGTCGGCCTCAGCGCCCTCAAGGCACTGGCCGGGATGGGCCGTTGCCCAGCGGAACTCCACCCCGCCCTCCACACCTACATCGCGTCCCCGGAACGCCTGCTCGCCGACTCCCCCGTCGGAGGCCAGGACCACCCGGACACCGAACTGCGCACCCTGTCCAGGATGTTGCTCATGCTCGGCTGACCGGATCCGCCGTGCCCGGCCTCACCGGCCGGCCGCTCCACGGCCTCGGCCCGCGCCACCGCAGCCCGAACCCCGCACAACCTTCCGCCGCCTCGCCCTGTCTAGAGGGTCGTTGTTCTCGCGCCGTTCACGGCGTGTACCGCTTGGTCTTGGGAGGGGTTCCATGAAGGTGAGCCAGGTGCCGCGAGGGGTGTGGGCCACGGCCGGGGTGCTGGCGGTGGCCGCCTCGACGGTCGGTGTGCCGTCCGAGCGCGCGGTCGCCGCCGGAGCGGGGCTGGAGGTCGCCTCGGGTTCCGGCGACTACACCCTGGAGTTCGATCCCTATACGAACTTCGAGCCGGACGCGGGCGGTTCCGTGACGCTCACCAACACGGGCAGAACGAAGATCACGTCCTACACACTCACCGTCGACTACAGCTCGCTCGGCGGAGTCGTGGACGTCAGGGTCCCCTTCCCCGGATGCGGGAAGAAGACCGAGGGCGTCCTGGTCTGTCACGGCGACGACGCTCCCGCACCCGGCAAGACGACCCGGCTCGCCAACTTCCAGCTGCAGAGCCTGAAGGGTGCGCAGGGCGGGACCACCGGCGAGATCCGGGTGAGCGGACAGGCCGACGGAACCCCGATCACCGAACGGGTCTGGAAGGTCGACATCGAGGACAAGGGGTACGTCCAGGACCGTGTGACGGGAGAGGTGAAGGGCAAGGTGAAGCCCGGCGCCGAGGTGCATCCCGGGGCGGGCTTCACCTATCTCGGCCCGAACACGCGCAAGGGCACCGACTTCTTCATGTCCGCCGGGCACATGTCGTTCGAGCAGGAGTTCAGCAACTGCGACTACGGCATGATGCCGGTCTACATATACGAGAGCGGGAAGCGCACCGACCTGGCGTTCCCGTCGGCGATCTGTCACTTCGACAACACCATCGCGGCGGGCGACTCCTTCGACGTGTCCCCGGGCCCGCTCAGGATCGACGACGACGCACGTGGCGCCCACTGGAGCGGCCGGCTGGAGGACGAGGATCAATTCATCGACCGGGAGAAGATGACCGGCGTCCACCGCGGCAAGGGTCCGGAACTGAAGCTCGTACCGCGCCCGGACGACGCACCCCCGGGAAAGCCGCAGACCACCGATCTCGGAGTGGACTACGAGGTCGACAACACGACGGACATCGAAGCCCTCGGCGCCTCGGCGGAGGGACGGCCGGGTGACGTGGTCACGATGGATGTCGGGTACCGCAACAACGGTCCCGGCGGAATGCCCACCTGGAACGGCGAGGAGCCCATCGAAGAACTCTCGGTGCGGACGACGGTCACGATTCCCCCGGGCACGACCGCGGTGAGGACACCAAGAGGGTGCCGGCCGTTGGACGACGGCAAGAAGCCCGACGGCCGCAGTTACGACTGCGCGAACGATGTCACCGACTGGTGGGTCGGCCCCGGTGAGCGCCTCGTGTGGTCCTTCGGCCTGCGCATCGACAAAGTGTCCGCCCTCAAGCCCGGCACGGTGTCGCTGAAGGTGCTGCCCGAGCATGACAGCAGCACGAGGAACGACACCGCCGCCATCACCGTGAAGGCGCCGGGCACGCCGGGTGGTACCGGCGACACCGGCTCTTCCTCAGGAACGACGGGCGGCTCGTCCGGCTCGGGTTCCGGCGGCGGGTCCGGCTCCGGTTCCGGCTCCACCGGGGGTGCCCACGACCCGTCGTCCACCTCCGGGCAGACCGGGTCCATGGCGAGCACGGGAGCGGGCCCCGCACCGTGGATCGCCGGAACGGCGGGCGTCCTCGCCGCGGGCGTCGGTACCGTCCTGCTCACCACCGCACGCAGGCGCCGGCGGTCCTGAGGGCTTCCGACGCGGGAAGCCTTCCGGCGTCCCTGTCCGCGCGGGTGCGGACGGCGACCCCGACGGCCGTGAGGGGCGGGCGGCGGCCCGCCCCCTCAGGTCACCTCGCGTGGAACCTCGCCGGGGCCGACGTCGGGTTGCCGCCCGAGGGGAGTTTCTGGCCGGGGCAGCCGCCCAGCACCTTCTTCATGGCCGTCTTCTCGGCGGCGGTGACCCACAGCCCGTACTTCTTCTTCACGGCGACCTGCGCGGCGACGTACGTGCAGCGGTACGCCTTGTTCGGCGGGAGCCAGGTCGCGGTGTCGCCGTCGCCCTTGCTGCGGTTGGCGCTCGCGCCGACGGCACGGAGGTTGAGCGGGTCGTTGGCCAGGGCTATCCGCTTGCTCGCGTCCCAGTACTTGGCGCCCGTCTGCCAGGCGTCGGAGAGCGCGACGAGGTGGTCGATGTCGACGAGGCTGCGCCCGCGGACGAACGTGACGTCCTGGCCGCCGTAGGGATCGGGCCGGAGCACCCCGCCGGACACCCTGCACTTGCCGTCGCTGAACTTCACGCCCTCCAGGTCCCGCTTGAGGATGTCGTCACGGGTGTCGCACCGGTTCGCGTCGGTGTCGGCCCAGGCCGTCCCGAACCGCTCCCTGCTGTACCCGGTCTTGGGCGCGCGCCCCTTGACGGTCAGCGAGTCCACGGCGCTCAGCGCCGCGCCGCCGCCCCCGGCCGCGGTCTCCTGCGGCCCCGCCGAACCCAGAGCGTCCTTCTTGCAGCCGCTGACCCCGGCACCCATGACGAGCACCACCAGCGCGGCGGCCACCGCCCCACCCCTCAGACGCAGCACGACGTCCCTCCCCTTCGCCTCCCCGGTCCGCCCCGATCGGACGTGATTCCCGTCTGCCCAAGGTAATGGCCCGCATTCCCCGGCCATACCAGGCATCGATGGGCAAGTGGTGCACGCCGGGCGTATCGTCGGTCGTGAGTCACCCCGGAAGGAGCTCCGGATGGGCATCTTCGACAAGTTCAAGCACAACCGATCCGCCCAGGACAAAGCAGCGGACATGTCCGATGCCGCCGAGAAGCAGGTCAACAAGCGGACCGGCGACAAGTACGCGGACAAGGTCGACGACGCGCAGCGGAAGGCGGAAGGCGCGATGGGCATGGACCGCGACCGGCCCCCACAGCAGTAGCCGGAGCGGTGCCGGCACCATCCCCACCAGGCCCCATCACGGCATCCCCGCCGGGTGGGGCCGGTCTCGTCCCCACCCGATCCCCCGTCCCCCGGCGCTGCTCCCGCGGGTCCCGCCCACCGAACTTGGCACCGCCTAGATACGGCGTACGCTGCTGTCATGGATACCGGGAAGACCATCGGCCCGGCTCCCGCGCGACCCGGCGGCGACACTGCCCCCGTGGACCCGGACCCCGGTGGCCCGGAGCGCCCGTACCACCACGGGGATCTGCGCCGTGCCGTCCTCCGCGCCGCTCTCGACGCCATCGCCGCCGAGGGGCCCTCGGCGGTGAGCCTGCGCGACCTGGCCCGGCGCGCCGGCGTCTCGCACACGGCCCCCGCGTACCACTTCAAGGACCGCACCGGTCTGCTCACCGCGATCGCGGCGGAGGGCTTCGGCCTGCTCGCCACCGCGCTCGACGACGCCGGTGACCCGCGCGAGGCGGCCCGGCGCTACGTACGCTTCGCGCGCGAGTGCCCCGCCCACTTCCAGGTCATGTTCTCCCCGGAGCCGCTCCGCGAGGACGACCTGGAACTGACGACGGCCCGGACCCTCGCCTGCCGGCGCCTGTGGGACGCCGTCTCCGCGGCCCCCGCCGAGGGCCGCGGCGCCGACGCCCATCTCGCCGGCATCGCGGCCTGGTCGCTGGCCCACGGCTTCGCCGCCCTGCTGCTCGGCCACCACCTGGACGGCCAGGTGGGCGCCGAGGACCCGGCCGAGGTCCTCGACTCCCTGACGGGCCTCCTGTTCCCGCCGCCGAAGACCTAGGACCCCAGGACGGAAGCCAGGAACTCCCCCGTCCAGCCCAGCAGTTCGCGGCCCACCAGGGGCCTTCCGCCGACCTTCGCGGTCTTCGGGCGCGGGACGAGGATCTGGTGGGCCGTCGGCTTGATGACGGTCCCCGGGTACAGGCGCTTGAGGCGCAGCTCCTGGGACTCCCTCAACTCCACCGGCGCGAAGCGGACGTTGGTGCCCTGGAGGACGATCTCGCCCACACCGCAGGCCCGCGCGAGCATCCGCAGGCCCGCCACGAGGAGCAGGTTCTCGACCGGCTCCGGCAACTTGCCGTAGCGGTCGACGAGTTCCTCGCGTACGGCCCTGACGTCCTCCTCCGTGTTCGCGGAGGCGATGGACCGGTACGCCTGGAGCCGCAGCCGCTCGCCCGGCGCGTACTCGTGCGGGACGTGCGCGTCGACCGGAAGCTCGATCTTGACCTCCAGCGGCGGCTCCTCCTCCACCCCGCCCTCAAGCGAGGCGCGGTAGTCCGCGACCGCCTCGCCGACCATGCGCACGTACAGGTCGAAGCCGACGCCCGCGATGTGGCCGGACTGCTCGCCGCCGAGGAGATTGCCCGCGCCGCGGATCTCCAGGTCCTTCATCGCCACGTACATGCCCGCGCCCATCTCGGTGTGCTGGGCGATGGTGGCGAGGCGCTCGTGTGCCGTCTCGGTGAGCGGCTTCTCCGGCGGGTAAAGGAAGTAGGCGTAGCCGCGCTCCCGGCCACGGCCGACCCGACCTCGGAGCTGGTGGAGCTGTGACAGGCCGAAGTTGTCGCCGCGCTCCACGATCAGCGTGTTGGCGTTCGAGATGTCGATGCCCGACTCGACGATCGTCGTGGAGACCAGGACGTCGAACTTCTTCTCCCAGAAGTCGACGACCACCTGCTCCAGCGCCTGCTCCGACATCTGGCCGTGGGCCGTCGCGATCCGCGCCTCGGGGACGATCTCGCGGAGGCGGGCGGCCGCCCGGTCGATGGACTCGACCCGGTTGTGGATGTAGAAGACCTGGCCCTCGCGCAGCAGTTCGCGGCGGATGGCCGCGCCGATCTGCTTCTCCTCGTACGGGCCGACGAAGGTCAGCACCGGGTGCCGCTCCTCCGGCGGGGTGGTGATCGTGGACATCTCGCGGATGCCGGTCACCGCCATTTCGAGCGTACGGGGGATGGGGGTGGCGGACATCGTCAGGACGTCGACGTTGGCGCGGAGCTTCTTCAGCTGCTCCTTGTGCTCGACGCCGAAGCGCTGTTCCTCGTCGACGATGACCAGGCCGAGGTCCTTGAACCTGGTCTCCGAGGAGAACAGGCGGTGGGTGCCGATGACGAGGTCGACCGAGCCCTCGCGCAGGCCCTCCAGGACCGCCTTGGCCTCGGTCTCGGTCTGGAAGCGGGACAGGGCGCGGACGTTCACGGGGAACTGCGAATAGCGCTCGGAGAAGGTGCCGAAGTGCTGCTGCACGAGCAGGGTCGTGGGCACCAGGACCGCGACCTGCTTGCCGTCCTGCACCGCCTTGAACGCGGCCCGCACCGCGATCTCGGTCTTGCCGTAGCCGACGTCGCCGCAGATCAGCCGGTCCATCGGGACCGTCTTCTCCATGTCCTCCTTGACCTCGGCGATGGTCGTGAGCTGGTCGGGGGTCTCCGCGTAGGGGAACGCGTCCTCCAGCTCGCGCTGCCAGGGCGTGTCCGCGCCGAAGGCGTGGCCGGGGGCCGCCATGCGCGCCGAGTACAGCTTGATCAGGTCGGCGGCGATCTCCTTGACCGCCTTCTTGGCGCGCGCCTTGGTCTTGGTCCAGTCGGCGCCGCCGAGGCGGTGCAGGGTGGGGGCCTCGCCGCCGACGTACTTGGTGATCTGTTCCAGCTGGTCGGTGGGGATGTAGAGGCGGTCGCCGGGCTGGCCGCGCTTGGCGGGGGCGTACTCGACGACCAGGTACTCGCGGGTCGCGGACTGGACGGTGCGCTGCACCATCTCGATGTAGCGGCCGACACCGTGCTGTTCGTGCACGATGTAGTCGCCGGTCTCCAGGGTCAGCGGGTCGATGGTCTTGCGGCGGCGGGCCGGCATCCGGGCGCCGTCCTTGCCGGCCGCCTTCTGGCCGGAGAGGTCGGTCTCGGTCAGGACGGCCAGGCGCAGCGCCGGGTCGACGAAGCCGTAGTCGATGGAGCCGCAGGCCACGTGGACGACGGAGGGGCCGATGTCGGTGAGGTCGGTGTCCAGGCGGGCGGCGATGCCCTCGCCGCCGAGCACCTCGACGGTGCGGGCGGCCGGGCCGTGGGCCTCGGTGACGTAGACGGTGTGCCAGCCGTCGGCGAGCCAGCCCTTGGTGTCGGCGAGGGCGCGGGCGGTGTCGCCGCGATAGGTCTCGGGGGCGTGCATGCCCAGCTTGAGGGTGTCGCCCACCCCGCCGGCGTAGGCGTCCGTGAGCTCTCCGTCGGCGGCAAACGGCGACACCGACCACCACATCATGTCCAGCTCGCGGGCCCGGTCCCGTACGTCCGCGATGGACCACAGGGAGGCGGCGCCGACGTCGATGGGCGCCTCGCCGCCCCCGGCCGTCGCCGCCCAGGACGCCTGGAGGAACTCCTGCGAGGTCGCGACCAGGTCGGAGGCCCGGGTCCTCACCCGCTCCGGATCGCACACGATCGTCATGGAGCCCTCGGGCAGGACGTCCAGGAGCAGTTCCATGTCGTCGACGAGGACCGGGGCGAGCGATTCCATGCCCTCCACGGCGATGCCCTCGGCGATCTTGCCGAGGAGTTCGCCGAGCTCGGGGTGGGCCTCGGCGAGGGCCTCGGCCCGCGCCCGCACGTCCTCGGTGAGCAGCAGTTCGCGGCAGGGCGGCGCCCACAGGCCGTGCTCGGCGACTTCCAGGGAGCGCTGGTCGGCGATCTTGAAGTAGCGGATCTCCTCGACGTCGTCGCCCCAGAACTCCACCCGCAGCGGGTGTTCCTCGGTGGGCGGGAAGACGTCCAGGATGCCGCCGCGGACCGCGAACTCGCCGCGCTTCTCGACGAGTTCGACACGGGAGTACGCGGCCGCCGCGAGCGCCTCGACGGTCTCGCCGAGGTCGGCGCTCACGCCGGTGCGCAGGACCACGGGCTCCAGGTCGCCGAGCCCCTTGACCTGGGGCTGGAGGACCGAGCGGATGGGGGCCACGACGACGGAGACCGGGCCGGTCTCGGGGTCGTCGGGGCGCGGGTGTGCCAGGCGCCGCAGGACGGCGAGGCGCCGGCCGACGGTGTCGGAGCGGGGCGAGAGCCGCTCGTGCGGCAGCGTCTCCCACGAGGGGTACTCCGCGACGCCGTCCGGCGGGAGCAGGGAGCGCAGGGCGGCGGCCAGGTCCTCGGCCTCGCGGCCGGTGGCCGTGACGGCCAGGACGGTGCGGCCGGTCTCGCGGGCGAGCGCGGCCACGGCGAGCGGGCGGGCCGCGGGCGGGCCGACCAGGTCGACATGCCTCCGGTTGCCGTCGGCGGCGGCCTTCACCGCCTCCGTGAGGGCGGCGTCCTTGACGACGGCGTCGAGCAGACCGTGCAGGCTCATGAAGGGCTTCCATCCCGGGGAGTGGGCAACGCGAGACGCCCGACACGTGGGACGGGCCGGGGGCATCCAGCCTACGACTCCGCGCCCGCCCGCGCGTGACCGTCGGCCGAGGGCCGGGCCCCGCGGGGTGACCACCCCGGCGCCCCGGACGCGCCGCGGGCCCGGTCCGAGGAGAGTGTGTCTCCTCGGACCGGGCCCTTCGGGGCCACCGCGACCCCCGTCCACGGTGGCCCCTCCGACCGTCCGCCGGACGGCTAGTCCGTGGCGATCGCGTTCAGCACGTTCATCCGGCCCGCCCGGAACGCCGGGATCAGGGCGGCGAACAGACCCACGAAGGCCGAGCCGACGAAGACCGCGATGATGGTCGGCCAGGGGATCTCCAGGACGTTCAGTCCCTCCAGGGCGAGGATCTTCTGGGCGGTCGCGCCCCAGCCCATCCCCAGGCCGAGGCCCAGCAGCGCTCCGAAGAGGGCGATGACCACCGACTCCATCCGGATCATGCGGCGCAGCTGGCGGCGCGAGAGGCCGATGGCCCGCATCAGGCCGATCTCCCTGGTGCGCTCGACCACGGACAGGGCCAGGGTGTTCACCACGCCGAGGACCGCGACGATGATCGCGAGGGCCAGCAGGCCGTAGATCAGGTTCAGCATCTGGCCGATCTGGTCCTTCAGGGCCTTCTTGTAGTCCGTCTGGTCCCGCACCTGGTACTGCGGGTAGTCGTGCAGGGAGGACTTCAGGGCCTTGTACGCGGTGGCCTGCTGCCCGTCCTTGGCCGAGGCGAACACCATCGCGTCCAGCGGCATCTTGTCGGCCGGCACGTACTTGGCCAGCGTGGCGATGGACATGTACTTGGCGCCCTTGTCGATGACGGCGTCGCTGCTGGTGATGGCCCGGACCGTCAGGTCGGCGGTGGCGCCGTCCTTGAAGGCGATCTTGATCTTGGAGCCGAGGTGGATGCCGTGCGCCTTGGCGAAGTTCTCGTGCACGGACATCGAGTCGGGCAGGTAGGCGTCCTGGAGCTTGCCGGCGACCGTCTTGGTGCGCAGGTCGGTGGCGTACGAGGGGTCGGCCGCCGTGATGTCGGTGTTCTTGAGCGTCTTGCCGTCGGGGGTGGTGTAGTCGCCCTCGGTGGCCTTGTACTCGGTGACGTGGGCCAGCCCCGGCGTCTTCTTCACGGCCTGCACGGCCTGCGGGGTGAACGGCTGCCCCTTGTCGTTCTGGATGATGAAGTCCGTGCCGACGGTCTTGTCGAGCTGGTCGGTGGCGGAGGCGACCATGGAGGAGCCGACCACCGACAGGCAGGCGACCAGCGCGAGGCCGATCATCAGGGCGGCGCCGGTGGCGCCGGTGCGGCGCGGGTTGCGCAGGGCGTTGCGCTCGGCCATGCGTCCCACCGGTCCGAAGGCCCGCAGCAGGACCGCGCCGAGGACACGCACCACACCGCTCGCGAGCAGCGGGCCGATCACGACGAACCCGAGCAGGCTCAGCACCACGCCGAGTCCGAGCCACATCGAGCCCTGGCTCGCCTTGCTCGCGTCGGCGGCGAGGTAGAGGCCGAAGCCGCCCGCGCCGGTGAGGAGCAGGCCGAGGACGGCCCGTACGACTCCGGCCTTCGCGTCGGCGGGAGCTCCGGCGTCGCGCAGGGCGGCCATCGGGGAGACCTTGCCGGCGCGGCGGGCGGGCAGATAGGCCGCCAGGACCGTGACGACGACGCCGAGGACCATGCCGATGACCGGGGTCGTCCAGGCCACCGTCAGATCGTCGGTGGACAGGTTCATGCCGGTCATGCTCATGAGCTTCATCAGGCCGACGGCGATGCCGATGCCCGCGCCGACGCCGAGGACCGAACCGGTCACGCCGAGGAGCAGCGCCTCGGCCAGGACCGAGCGGTTGACCTGCTTGCGGCTGGAGCCGATGGCCCGCATCAGACCGATCTCGCGGGTGCGCTGGGCGACCAGCATCGAGAAGGTGTTGATGATGAGGAAGATGCCGACCAGGAAGGCGATCCCGGCGAAGCCGAGCATCGCGTACTTCATGACGTCCAGGAAGCTGCCCACGTCCTTGCGGTTGGCGTCGGCGGTCTCCTTGGCGGTCTGCACCTTGTAGTGGCCGCCGGTCGCGGCCGTCACGTCCTGCTTGAGCCGGGCGTCGCTGACGCCGGCGGCCGCGGTGACGTTCACGTTGGTGTAGACGCCGCTCTGTCCGACGAGCGTCTTCTGGGCGGTCGGCGTGTCCAGGTAGAAGATGGCCGCGCCGGGGTTGGTGACGGTGAAGGTGGCGATGCCGGAGATCTTCGCGGTGTGGGTGCCGACCGCGCTGATCACGCCGATCTCGTCGCCGAGCTTCAGGTGGTGCTTGTCGGCGGTGTCCGCGTCGATCATCACCTGGCCGGAGCCCTTGGGCGCCGCTCCGGAGGTCACCTTCATGGTGCGGGCCTCGTTGGCGTTCCAGCTGCCGACGATGGTGGGAGCGCCGCTGGAGGGCGACAGGCTGTCCTTGTCCGCGTCGACGACGGTCACGGCGCTGGAGAAGACGGCGCCCTCCGCCGACTTCACGCCGGGCGCCGACCGCACCTGGGCGAGGACCGAGGCGGGCATGACCGGCGGCCTGCCGTTGTCGGACGTCGTCTCGCCGGTGTCCGAGGCGCTCTTGGCGCTCACCGTCACATCGGACGAGGTGGCCGCGAAGAGCTTGTCGAACGTGGTGTTCATCGTGTCGCTGAACACCAGCGTCCCGCAGACGAAGGCCACCGACAGCAGGACGGCGACGGCCGACAGGGCCATGCGTCCCTTGTGCGCGAAGAAGTTGCGCATCGAGGTCCTGAGGACGGTCATGACGTCCGCCCGCGGGAGTCGAAGTCCTTCATGCGGTCCAGGACCTGATCGGCCGTCGGCTGGTGCATCTCGTCGACGATCCTGCCGTCGGCGAGGTACAGCACCCGGTCCGCGTACGAGGCCGCCACCGGGTCGTGCGTGACCATCACGATGGTCTGGCCGAGCTCGTCCACCGAGCGCCGCAGGAAGCCCAGCACCTCGGCGCCGGCCCGGGAGTCGAGGTTTCCGGTCGGCTCGTCGCCGAAGATGATCTCGGGGCGGGCCGCCAGCGCCCGCGCCACCGCGACGCGCTGCTGCTGGCCGCCGGAGAGCTGGGTCGGCCGGTGCTTGAGCCGGTCCTTGAGGCCGACGGTCTCCACGACCTGGTTCAGCCAGGCCCGGTCGGGCTTGCGGCCCGCGATGTCCATCGGGAGCGTGATGTTCTCCAGGGCGTTCAGCGTCGGCAGCAGGTTGAACGCCTGGAAGATGAAGCCGATCCGGTCCCGGCGCAGCTGCGTCAGCTTCTTGTCCTTGAGCCCGGTGATCTCGGTCTCGTCGAGGAAGATCTGGCCGGAGGTGACGGTGTCGAGCCCGGCGAGGCAGTGCATCAGGGTGGACTTGCCCGACCCCGAGGGGCCCATGATCGCGGTGAACCGGCCCCGCGCGATGTCCACGTCGACCTGGTCGAGGGCGACGACGCGGGTCTCCCCGGACCCGTACGCCTTGACGACCTGTCGCGCCCGCGCGGCGACGGCCGTACGCCCTCCAGTGCCCTCGTGCCTGGGAATGCTTACAGCCGATGTCACGGTATGTCTCCTAAGTCGGCCGACAGGGGATCTGCCGGGCTGCGAAAGTCTTCGATCGGGTGCGACGGGCCCCGGACGTCCGCGCCGTCGCGACGCGGCACTCCGGGCCATGCCTTCAAGTCTGGTGTCGGGAGGGGGTCGTACGCGCTGGTGCACGGCCCCGTCTTCTGCTGGGGAAAACCCCACCCCCGCAGGTACGGTCCGTACGACCGGAGCGCGACCCCGACGACGTAAAACCAGGTTAAGAACGGCTTCGGCCCGTCTCCTCCTCCGGCGGGACGAACCCTCCCCGACCCCTGATGCGGAGGTCCCCCTAGGGGTTCTCCACCCCCCGGTGGACAACTCCTCGGGGTCGCCTCCACCCCGGAGCCCGCCCGGCCGCCGTCGGACGTACCCGCTTCCATCACGCGAGGAGCAGAGAACCTCCAGCGCGGCTCCGGCGGAACTTCACAGGTAAACGCGGGTAACACCCCAGGTCACGGAAGTAAGCGCATACCGACCGCCCAGTTCGGCGAAACGGTCGCGCGGCCCCGCTACCTACGAGTAGCGTGCCCGCTGCTCACCCCCCGCTCCCTGCGGTCCCGCCCCGGACCCGAGCCACGCAAGGAGAACCGGGATGTCCGACCCGTTCGCGTCCCCCGAACACCCGAGGCCACGCCGGCAGCAACCGCACCAGCACCCCTACTCACCACCCCCGTCCCCGTCCCCGAGGGCCCCGCTGTACCAGCCGTACCAGCCCTACGCCGACGACCCCCAGGACCTCGGATACCCGCCGCCCGAGCCGCCGTCCGACCCCACCCGGCTGACCTACCCCTGGCAGCCCCGGCCCCGCCCGCCCGAGCCCCCGCAACGCCGGATGCCGCGTCACCGGCCGCTCGGGCAGCACAGCGACATCAGGGTCCTGCGCGGCGCCTACCGCCGCCAGCGCCGGGTCGCGACCCTCACCGCCCTCGGCTACTTCACCCTCTTCCTCGTCCTGTCCGCCTTCGCCCCCTCCCTGATGACCGGCACCGTCTCCGGCGGACTGTCGACCGGCCTGCTGCTCGGGCTGATCCAGGTCCCCGTCACCTGCCTGGCCATCGCCCTGTACGAACACTCGGCGCGCCGGCGCCTCGACCCGGTCGCGGACCGGATCCGCAGACAGAGCGAACTCGACGCGAAGAGGGGGGCGGCCCGGTGACGGGGTTCAGCACGTCCGCGCAGACCATGTCACTCGTGGCGTTCACGGCCGTCGCCACCCTCACCCTGCTGCTGTGCGTGATGACCGGCCCGGACCGCGACGACCTGGACGAGTTCTACACCGGCTACGGATCGCTCTCGCCGATGCGCAACGGCCTCGCCATCGCCGGGGACTACATCTCCGCGGCGAGCGTGCTCGGCACCGGCGGTGTCATCGCCCTGGCCGGCTACGACGGTGTCGTCCTCGCCCTGAGCACCGCCCTGTCCCTGGTGCTGCTGATGTTCCTGCTGGCCGAACCGCTGCGCAACGCCGGGCGGTTCACCATGGGCGACGCGCTCGCCCGCCGCACCCCGGGCCGCGCCGTCCGCAACACGGCCTGCGCGGTGACCATCGTGGCGCTGCTGCCGCTGATGCTCGTCCAACTGGCGGGCGCGGGCGACCTGCTGGCCTTCATCCTCGGTTTCTCCGCCGACTCCCTCAAGACCGGCTGCGTCATCGGCCTCGGCGCCCTGATGATCAGCTACGCGGCGATCGGCGGCATGAAGGGCACCGCCCTCATCCAGATCCTCAAGATCGTGATGCTGCTCGGTTCGGGCACGGTCGTCGCCGTACTCGTCCTCCAGCGCTTCGACTGGAACCCCGGCACCCTGCTGACCGCCGCCGCCGGCAACAGCGGTGTGGGGGACGCCTTCCTGCACTCGGGCCTCCAGTTCGCGGGCGGCGCCAGCCCCCGGCTGGACATGATCACCTCGGAGCTGACGGTCGTCCTCGGCGGCGCCTGCCTCCCCCACATCACCATGCGCATGTACACGGCGGACAGCGCCCGCCAGGTGCGCAGGTCGCTGTCCTGGGCGGTGCCCTGCGTGGCCCTGTTCGTCCTGATCGTCAGCGTCATCGGCTTCGGCGCCACCGCCCTGGTCGGCCGCTCCGCCATCGCGGCGGCCGATCCGCAGGGCAACACGGCGTATCTGCTGGGCTCCCGGGCGGCCTTCGGCTCCTCCGTCTCCACGGCCGAGACCCTCCTGTTCACCACCGTCACGACGGCGATCTTCCTGACGCTGCTCGCGTCCGTCGCCGGGATGATCCTGGCCTGCGCCAACTCCCTCGCCCACGACCTGTTCGCCCACAGCCGGTTCTTCCGCGGACGGCGCCGCGGCGACGAACTCTCCCCGCGCCGCGAGATGCTCCTGGCCCGTCTGTCCGCGCTGGCCGTGGGGGTCCCGGCCGTCCTGCTCTCCACCCTCGCCCAGCACCACAGCCTTCAGCCGCTGGTCACGCTGTCCTTCTGCATCGGCGCCTCCGCGATCGCGCCCGCCCTCGTCTACAGCCTCTTCTGGCGCCGCTACACCCGTACGGGCCTGCTCGCCACCCTGATCGGCGGCACCCTCACGGTCCTGGTCCTGATGCCCGGCACCAACCTGGTCTCCGGCTCCCCGATCGCCGCGTTCCCGAACGCCGACTTCAACTGGTTCCCGTTCACGACGACCGGCATCGTGTCGATCCCGCTCGGCTTCGCCTACGGCTGGCTGGGCACGATGGCCTCGGGCCGCCGCGCGGCGGAGGAACAGCGCAGGCAGTACGAGGCGGTCGAGGGGTGGATCCTGGCGGGGGCGATCCGGAAGGGACGGTGAACCGGCCGGTACGGGTGGGCGGGTGAGCCGGCGGGCCGGTAGGCCGGCGGGCCGCCGGGAGTGCCCCGTGGTGCGGCGGAGCGGGGGCTACTCCGCCGGGGCCCGCCCGGTGAGCGAGGTGAGACTGCTGCGTACGTGGTCCATGTGGGCCCGTACGTGGTCCCACCGCTCCCCGTGCTCGCGCAGCACCCGGTCGGTCTCCCGGGCGATCCGCTCCTCACGGACCCGCGCCTCGGCGACCAGCCCGGCGGCCCGCGCGGCGGCGTCCTCCTGCTGGTGCCGGTCCCACTCCTTCGCCTCCGCGAGCACCCGTTCGGCCCGCGCGAGCGACTCCCGGGCCCGTTCCTCGCGTTCGAGCCCGCCCTCGTCGGACGCCGCCTCGCGTTCCGCGGCGGCCCGCTCGGCCTCCGCCCACCGCACGGCGTGCTCCGCCTCCTGCGCGGTGACCACGGCCTCCGTCCGCCGCCGCACCTCGCGCAGCGCCGTGAGCACCTCGCCCCGGTTCTCCTTGACCTCGCGCCGCGCGGAGACCCGTACCTCGTCGGCCTCGGCCCGCGCGGCGAGCAGTCGCGCGAGGGCCCACTCCTCCGCCTCGTCCCGCACCTCGCCCGCGTACGCCCGTGCGGCCTCCCGCACGTCCCGGCCCACCGCCTCGGCCGTCTCGGCCTCCGCGCGCGCCTCACGCCTGGCCTCCTCCAGCAGGGCCCCGGCCTCCTCCTCGCCGAGCTCGAAGATCCGCCGGGCCCGCGCGCCGAGTTCCTCGTACGTCTGCGGGGCGAGCCGCGTCACGACCTCCCGCAGGCGTTCCGCCTCGGCCTCCATGTCCCTGGCCAGCACGGTGAGCCGGGCGGCCCGCTCCCAGGCGGCGTCACGGTCCCGGGAGAGCGCGGCGGCGTACACGTCGACCTGTTCGGGACGGTAGCCGCGCCCCCGTACGGCCACGAAGCCGTACGGCGACACCGGTGTGCTGCTCATCCTTGGACCCCTCTCCGCCCGACACACACGAAAAGACGATTTCGCGCACATCTTGATGGATCACGCGGAAGTGTTCATAACGCGACACTCCGCCCGCCCGATCGGCCCGGAACAGGTCACACGCATGACATTTGAGGGCGGCGGCCCCGGTACGACGCAAGGAGGCGCCCGGCCCGTGACCCGGGCCGGGCGCCTCCTCACGTACCGCCGTCGTACCGCTCGTACCGCACCGCCGGTCGCGGGACCGGCCACCGGTCAGAGCAGTCCGTCCCACATCTCTTCCAGCAGGACCGACCACCAGCTCTCCGGGGAGGCCAGGGCCGCCGGGTCGAGCGCGGCGAGCTGGGCCTGGAAGTCGACGGTCCAGCGGCCCGCCTGCTCCTGGTTGAGGCCGAACCGCAGCCGCCACATCCGACCGAGCAGGGCCAGGCAGCGGGCGAACTCGGGCAGCCCGGTGTTCACGAACTGCGGCGGCACCGGAGCGCCACCGGGACCGGCCTCCACCGGTACGGCGACGATGTTCGCCGTGCCGTACTGGACGCAGACCGCCTTGCCGAAGTCGCTGCCCATGACGAGGTACGAGCCCGCGTCCTGGGACGCCGGAACCCCGCGCTCCTGCGCCAGTTCGGCGAGGGTGGGCACCGGGCGGCCGGGCTGGGCCTGGGCCCAGAAGAACGGCCCCATGTCGACCGGCAGTCCCGCCACGACCAGGACGTGCGCCACGATGGGCGGCACGCCCTGCCGCGACACGGCCGCCTGGTCGAACCGGAACATCCCCGGCCCGAAGGCCGCCGCCAGCTCCTGCGCGATCGCCTCCGGCGGGATCGGCGGCGCGGGCTGCACGGGCGGGATCGGCGCCCGTACCGGCGCCGGACGCGCCGGCCCGTCCGCGACCTGGTGCAGCTCGCCCTGGTGCGCGAGAAGCTGGTGCATGCCCTGCTGACGGCTCGCGTGGTCCGTGCCGTACGGGGCGATGCTCGTGATCCGGGCCTGCGGGAAGGTCTCCCTGATCATCCGCGCGCAATAGGCGCCCGGCAGTTCACAGGACTCCAGCTCCGTGTGCAGCTCCAGCACTTGCTGCGGCGGCACGTTCATGGCCCGCAGCTCGTGCAGGATCTGCCACTCCGGGTGCGGGGTGCCCGGCGCGGACCGCCGGATCAGCTGCTGCTCGGAGCCGTCCTGGGCGCGGTAGCGCAGCACGGCCTGATAGCCGGGCCCGACGGTCGGCTGCCCCGTCTGCGGATAGCCGTACGCCGGCTGCTGACCGGGCATCGGCTGACCCGGCATCGGCATGGGCTGACCCGGCATGGGCTGTCCGGGCAGCGGCTGCGGGGCGCCCGGCGGCATACCGGGGGCCTGCGGGGGCGGCGGCGTACCGGGACCCCCGACCGGCGGGGCGAACATCGTCGCCGCGTGGTGCACCTCGCCGGAGGGCGCGCCCCCGGGGACGCCGGGCGCGCCCGGCGGCTGCGGAGCACCGGGGCCGCCCGCCGGAGGCCCGGCGAGCATCGTCGCGGCGTGGTGCGCTCCGCCCGGAGGAGGAGGCGTGGCGCCCGGCGGAACCGGCGCACCGGGACCGGGCTGCTGCCAGGGAGCGCCGGGAACCCCGGGGGCGCCCGGAGGCTGCGGGGCACCGGGGCCGCCCACCGCGGGACCCGCCAGCATCGTGGCGGCGTGGTGCACTCCGCCCGGAGGGGGTGTGGCGCCCGGCGGCCGGGGCGGGCCGGGCACGGCCTCGGGCCCGTCCGGCCCGAGCTGCGAGACGAGCTGCGTCGGCACGTAGCCGCCCGCGGGCGCGCCCGGGACACCCGGGGCGCCGGGGACGCCCGGCGGAGGCGTGGCGCCCGGCCGTGCGCCGGGAACACCCGGGGCGCTCGGGGGGTGCGGAGCACCCGCGTGGCCGCCGCGGGCCGCCCGGGGCGGCTGCGCCTTGCTGGTGGCGGCGTCCGCGATGTCTCCCGCGTTCGGGGGCAGCGGCCTGGACGGCACGGCGGGCGACGGGGCGCCGGGAGCGGACGGAGCGCCGGGCGGCGGGGTGCCGGGACCCTGCGGATAGCCGTAGGCCGAGGTCTCGGGCAGGCTGTCGTGGCCCTGCGAAGGACCGGACGGCGCTGGGGAGTTCGGGGGTCCGGCCACGGGCGACACCGTCGTGTGCGGAAGCCTGCTGCCGCCGGCCATCATGGCGGTCTGGTCGTACGCGGCACCGGGCGGCGGTGTGCGCGAGTCGTCGACGTCGGTCAGCGGCGGGGCGAACACGGTCGCGGGCAGCGGTACGGAACGGTCGTCGCCGGGATCGGCGTTGGTGTCCGTGCCCGCCCACGGGGTCGCGTCGGCGGGGAGGTCCGGCCTCCCGTCCCGCGGAGCCGGTCCGTCGTCGTCGGTCGCCGCGTCCGGCCACGGAGTGGCCCCGACGGGAACCGGCGGCACAGCGGGCGCACCCGCGCCCCCGTGCCCGTCGAAACCACCCGGACCACCGGAAACACCCGGCGCACCCGGCGCACCCGGCGCACCCGGCAGTGAACTCCCGCTCCCGGCGGCCCCGTTCGGGGACCCGCCGGAGGAAGCGGCCGCGGCCGGACGGGAACCCGCCCCGTCGGAGCCGGACGATCCCGACCCGGCACGCCGGTCCGGGATCCCCATCTTGTCCGCCGCCTCCTGCAACCACTCCGGAGGACTCAGCAGGAACGAGGTCTGGTTCAGGTCGACCCGGGCCGCGGGTGCCGGCGCCGGTTCCGGAGCCCCGGAGGGCGCCCCGTACTCCTCCTCGTACCGGCGGATGACCTCGCCCACCGGCAGCGCGGGCCACAGCGTGGCCTCACCGCTGTCCCGCGCGATGACGAGACGCTGCGCGCCCCCGTCGGAGCGCGGCCCCTCGGCCCGGTCCTCCGCCCATACGACGAAGCCGAGTTCGAACTCGCGCACCCGCACCTCGCGGTGCTGGTACGCGGGCACGTCCCCGTTGATCCATTCTTCCGCGCGCTCCTGCGCCTGCGCGAAGGTCACCATCGCGACGTCACTCCCCCACCGAAGACACCGAGGTGACGGGCACGGCGTGCGCGAAGCCACCGTCCACCATCAGATTCGCCACCGTCTCCAACTCCGGCGGATTTCCCGCCAGCCGGGACAGGAACACGTCGAAGTCGTCACCGCACGGCAGCAGCAGCCGCTGCACCCGCTCGGCCGCCGGCCACGCGTCCTGGTCACGGGCGTCGTCGAACGCGCAGAACCAGACCGAGCCGATCCGGTCTCCCTTCACCTTCACCGCCAGCAGACCGCCCTGCACGAACCCGACGCCCAGGTAGTCCTTCGTCAGGTGGTCGCGCAGACACTTGTTGACGTACACCAGGTCGTTGACCGCGGCCTCGTCGCGCACGGTGAACAGCGGCTGGTCCACCAGCAGTCCGAGCTCGGCGTCGAGCGCGGCGCCCACCGGCGCGCACCCGCCCGCCGCCTTGAGGAACGAGCGGTAGGCGCCGGGCAGCCGGTAGCCGAGGTCCTCCTCGACCGCGAGCACCTGCTGCTCGCTCACCGCGACCGCCGACTTCGGCAGCCCGAAGTGGGCGGGCCGCGTCTCCTGCAACGGCCGTGTCCCGCGCTTGGAATGGTCGACCGCCGCGGTCGCGACACCGCCGTGGTGCCGGAGCAGCGCCTTCACCTCGACCGGCACCAGCTCAAGACGCCGGGTGCCCGCCACGTGGTGCCACGTCCAGCCGTGCGGAGTGGCGACCGAGGGGATCGTGTCCCACAGATCGTGTCCGGAGGCGGCGAGAGCGGCGTTCGCGGAGACGTAGTCCGTGAGCCTCAACTCGTCGACGCCGAAGCCCTCCGGGGGTTCGGCGATCTCCGCTGCGGCACGCGCGTAGAGCGAGAAGTCCGGATACCCGCGCTCGTCGATCCGTACGCCTCTGGGATGGCGCGCTGCCCGGACCGGATCCGGGAAGTGCACGACTTGCCCGGCGTAGGCCGCGTTCGGCGGCGCAGCCTGTCCCCCAGCCTGGGGGCTGGACGGTGCCCCCAGCCCGAGCCGACCTGTCGTCATGGCGGTTGCCCCCTGTTACGGCGTCTTCAATAGCTGGATGGAGCGCGGATGTCGACAGCCTATTCGGTTGTACGACACCGGTCACCGGGCCTCCGGTTCCGTGACCAGCCGTCACCTCGCGGTGACCGTATGCCGAAGACCTGGCGTGTCGCGGCGCCCCAGCTACCGCTCCCGCCACGGCATTTGGCAGTCTGTCTCCGCACCGGGGGATGCACGGGAGGGAAAGACGATCATGAACGCGACGCATACGAGCACGTCCGGGGATCCCCGGGTCGGCTGGAGCAGCGCCGAGGCACTGCACGCGCCCGCCCTGCTGTACCGCCGCGACGGCATACTTCCCACCGTCGCCGCGGCCCTCTCCGTCCGCGGGGCCACCCTGACCGGCACGGCCGCCCGCGGCGACCAGCCACCCGCTCTTCACCCGCTGGTCCAGGACTTCCTCGACACCCTCACGAACGCGCAGCGCGACCGCTTCACCGGCCGCTGCGCCGAGGCCATCCTGATCTCCCGCCAGATCGCCACCGCCGACGCCGAACGCAGCAAGCGGGCCGGCCGCAAGCCCATGACCAGCGGCGAGGCCCGCAGGGCCCTCAAGGGGGCCAAGCTCACCGCGCGCCGGATCCGCGAGGACGGCGACCCGCTGCACGGCAGCTTCGCCGCGCCCTGCCGTTCCTGCGCCGCGCTCAGCGGCCACTTCGGCGTGCGCATCGTCGACCCGGCGGCACCGGACGCCTGAACTCCCCCTTGCCCGCGTACGTACCCATGAAGGCGTCCCGGTGACGCCGAAGCCCCATCCCTCGACGAACGAAGGGCAGATGCACTCCGAACGCTCCTCCTCCAGCCTCTTCTCCAGACCCGGGCAGGGGGGACCCCCCTCGCGTTTCCCCGAACCCGTGGACGCCGTACTGCGGTCGGCGGGATGGCAGCCGGGACGCTGGGACATAAAGCAGGCCGAGTACTGGGCCGACGAACTGCGCGGACACGAGTCACCGGCCGGGCACCGGCACGCGGTGTTTCCGGCGGCGGTCGAGGCGTGGGCGGAGTTCGGGGGCCTGCGGATCGGCTCCGCCGGGCCCGGGCGACAGCTCACCCCCACCGCGCTCCACCTCGACCCCCTGCACGGGCTCCACATGGCCCGCACCCTCGGCGATCTCGGCCGGGCGCTGGACACCGAGGTCTGCCCTCTCGGCGAGGAGCCCGACTCCCACGCGCTGCTCGCCATCGACGCCGAGGGCCGGGTCTACTCGCTCGACCACACCGGCGACTGGTTCCTGGGCCCGCACATCGACGCGGCCCTCACCACCCTCCTCACCGGCACCCCGCCACCCCGCCTGACCACCACCTGACAGCCATTCCCTCGCCCCCTCCGCCCCTACCCGACCCGAACCCGGGGCCGCCGCCCCCGGACCCCCCGCTCCTCAATCGCCGGAGGGGCTGAATGTTCCCCGGAACCCGAAGGCCGGGCCGGGGAGGGCCACCCCCGGGGCGCCGCCCCGGACCCCGCTCCTCAAACGCCGGAGGGGCTGAATCTTTCCCCGGCCGGGGCTGAATCTGGCACGCACCCAAGCCACGACACTCCCGCAGTCGGCAACGGCGCCGTCGGGGCCGTGCCGGTACATCGATGGCCGTCGCCACCGACGTTCACACCGCACCCAACGGCGACGGCCTGATGCACCGGCACGGGGGGCCCCCCCCCCCCCCCCCCCCCGCCCCCCCCCCCCCCCCCCACCCCCCCCCACCACCCCCCCCCCGGCCCC
>NZ_JBHXDQ010000042.1:0-81028 GCF_042725875.1 Streptomyces sp. NPDC127038
GTGGGCGGGGGCGCGGCCGTAGGTCGTGCGTGTGGGTTGGTCAGGGGGCGACGATGCCCTCGCCGCCGATGCCGCCCGGGACGGTGTGGGAGCCCAGCCGGGTGAGTGAGCCGTCGCGCTTGACGGCGAACTCGTCGACGATGCCGTTGACGCCCGTCTGGACGTAGAGGTAGCGCCCGTCCGGGGTGGTGGCGGCGTCGACGGTGCCCGGGTTCGTGGGCGTGTTGCCCAGGGGGGTCAGCCGGCGGCCGTGGTCGGAGGCACGGAAGCCGCTCAGCGTCGAGCTGCCCGCGTTGGAGGCGTAGAGCAGGTCACGGGAGGCGACGATCCAGCAGGTGGCCGACTGGCCGGTGGCCGCGAAGGCCTCCTGTGTCGCCGTGCCGTCGCGGTGGACGGTGAACGTGGCGACGGCGTTCGTCCCGGCCTCGGCCAGGAACAGGCCGTGCCGGCCGTTGGGAACGAAGGCGAAGGGCACGGCGCCCGGCAGGCTCGTGGTGACGGCGGACCTGGCCGGTGCGCCGGAGCGGCGCAGGTTGAAGACCAGGAGGCTGCTGCCGTTCGCCTTGGTGGTGACGACGAGCTGGGAGCCGTCGCCGGTGAAGCCCACCTGGCCCGGGGTGTTGGTGAACTGGGGCGTGGCGTTCGGGTCGAGTCCCAGGCGGCGGTGCCGTCCGGCCTCCTCGTGCAGGCGGCCGTGCCGGATCGTGTATCCCTGGATCGAGCCGCCGTCCAGCGCGTTGAGCACGTACACGTCGTCGTCGTGCACGGCGACGCTGACCGGGAAACGGCCACCGGAGCCGATGACCTGGCGCAGCGCCAGGCGGTCGCCGTCGACCGAGAACACGGAGACGGTGTTGCTGCCGGCGTTGACGGCGTACAGGAGGGCGTGGCGCCGGTCGTAGGTCAGGGAACCCTGCGAGGCGAGGTGGTCGGCGACCGACCCGTCCAGCACGCCCCCGAGACCGTGCGTGTCGTAGGTCCTGAGCTGGGTCAGCCGGCCGTTCTCCGCACGCCGGTACGCGACGATCTGGTTGCCCGCCGGGTTGTCGGTCTGGACGAAGACGGCGTGGTGACCGTCGTGGCCGTATCCGTCGCCGGTGCGCGGCGCAGCGGACACGGACGGAGCGCACAGGGCTGCTGTGGCGAGGACGGTCGCCGCGGCCATGCCGAGACGAGTGATCTTCTGCACGATGTTCTGCCTCCACGAGGGACCGGAATCGACGTCTCGCCGGAGGCCTGCGTCTCTGGTCGAACCAGATTCGGGCACCGTGGCCGCGAGCGGAGACGACATGTACGAGGGCTGTCGAGGGCCGCGACGGGGACGCACGCCCGGCGGACCACGTCCTCGCGCGTGAGCCCCACCGCTCCTCGTCGACAAGGTATGTGATACTTTGTCATAATGCGTGGAGGTGACACGGCCCGGCGCCGGCACACGGCTCACTGGAGTACGCGGGCCGGACTTCGTCGTCACGGAGCCGGTTTCGGGAGCCGGTTTCGGACGGGGCCGCGGACCCCTGGGAACCGCGCCGGCCTGCGGCGGCATCGCGCAGCCACCGCAGGCCGGCACCGACCCGACTCGGATCTCGGTCCAGCGAGCCCAGCGGGTCAAGCAGGTCCAGCGGGCCCAGGAGGTCCAGCAGGTCTAACAGGTCTTGCGTACGTATCCGCTGCTGCCCGCCGGTTTGACGTCCAGGTCGCGCTGGACGATGCTCAGCGTGCCGCCCCACCCGTTGCAGGCCTTCGACCTGCCGGAGTTGGTGTACTCGATCACGATCACGTTGTTCCCGAAGGCGCTGGTGTAGTCGCCGCACTCGTCGTACTGGCCGCACTCCTCGGCCACGGCGAAGTCCAGGCCGTTGGCGGTGTGGTTGCCCGCCAGCTCGGGAGTGTTCTTCTGGGCGATGGCCAGGCCGTCGCCGTGGGCGCGCGCCGAGAGCAGCTTGATGTACGCCTGCGCGTTGGCGGCCGTCAGACGGTTCCCGGAGCGGGTGTAGCTGTCGTAGTTGTCGGGCTCGATCGCCTGGTAGCCCTTCGCCCTGCAACTGTCGATCACGCTGCCGATCTTGGCCGCGATCCGCTGCCGCTTGGCGTCGGTGCCGACGTCGAGGAAGGCCTCGCCCCAGTCCTCGTCGTACACGACCTTGCCGGACGAGTCGCGCAGCAGCAGGTCGGAGTCCCACTCGTTCTCCGCGCCGGGCTGCGCCTGGAAGGCGTTGACGTAGCAGATGTTGTACAGGCCTGCCGCCGGGGAGGCGGTGTTGTCCCGGGTGACGACCTTCACCCCGGCCGGCGGGGTGTACGCACCGCCGATCTGGTAGTCGAAGCCGACGTGCGGGGGCGGCAGGGGCACGGACGCGGCCTGAGCGCCGGTGGCGGGGACGAGGAGTGCACCGACCAGCGCTGCCGCGCCGACGACGGTGCCCGTGAGTTTGCGGGAAGGGGTGCTGAAACGGCCCATGTGAATGAGCTCCCAGGAGGAAGAGGGCACGTCCCCGCCTCGGACGCGTGACGCCGTCCTGGCGACTTGGGCCGGGCTCGTGGCGCGAGGCCTGCATACCGGCTGGGCGTGCCTCTGAACCCGGAGCACGGCTCCGGTGTTGTCCGGGAGTAAAGCGACTGCCCGTGGAGATGTCAACGGTCGGCCTCACGCCGCCGGGTCACCGCGAATCGTCACGCGCGGGGGCTACGGCGGGACCATGGCCGAAAGTACGCGGAGCCCCGCCGCACCGTCACTCTGAAGTCGATTCATCGACCGATGTCCGAATCGACCCGCCCGCCCCCGAGCTCCCGAAGGCCGGATAGCCGGGCAGGAGCGCGATCTCCCAGGCCCCCGCGACCTCACGCAGCAGTGCCCGCATCGTCTCCGCGAACGCCGGGAACTCGTCCAGCGCGCTCGCCATCTCCCAGCGGTGCCTGAGCACTTGACGCCGTGTCGGGGCCGGACGTCGGGTGGGGTGGAGCGGGCCGTCCTCCCCGGCGCGGGGCAGCATCCGCACAGTCGCGTCCACCGTCCAGACCGCGGTGGCCTGCCGCATGCCGGCCTGCCACACCTCGTCGTCGGCCAGCGCCGGGTACACCCCGACGACCTCCGCGCGATAGGCCTGCTCGATCCCCGCGGCGGTTCCGGCCGGGAGCGTGAACACGCACCAGCAACTGGAGAACGGCATACGGCAGTACGCGGCCGTCAGGAACACCGACTGGTAGCAGGCCGCCTCGAAGTCGATCAGCCTCAGCCCCGCCGGGGTGAGCAGGTTGTTGTCGGGACAGGTGTCGCCCGGGGTGAAGGCCGGATACTCCTCCCCGCCCGCCGTACCGATCCGGGCCAGCTCCCCCGCAAGGCCCGGCGGAACCGCGATCCCGGCGCCGTCGAGCAGCACCGGCAGCTCGGCGGCCCGCCGCGCGATCCAGGGCTCCTCGCCCCAGGAGAGCAGGCCCTTGTCGTACCGGGTCCACAGCCGCGTGAGATCGGCGCGCCGGTGCACCGAGGCCGCGGCGAGCCAGCCGAGGCCGCGGGCCCAGGCCAGCAACCCGGCTTCCGCGACCGCGCGATCGGTCCCGAGCAGCACGTCGGCCAGGGTCGGGGCGTTCCCGAGGTCTGCCATGACCAGCAGGGGTACCTCGGGGTCCACGCCCAGGACCGCGGGACCCGCGATCCCCATCGACAGCCCGGCGGCCTCAGCGGTGAAGGCCCGCAAGGACTCCGGACCGTCGCCGAACGCCTTGACGATCACACTGCCGCCGTCGGGCGTCGCGCAGCGCAGCACGGTGCTGCGCGAGCTGCCACCCAGGTCCACGGGTCCGGACAGCTCGACGTCCAGCAGTTCACCGGCGGCACGCAAGATCGACTCCACCCGGGCAGTCTGCCACCGACACCCGCCGCCCCGGGGGCCGTTCCTTCACCGCCGTTCCTTCACCGCCGGCCCTTCGCGCGGGAACGTCGTGCGCGACTCAACGCGGTCAACGCAGCGTGCAGTAGATGACGCTCGGATAGGTCGCGGCGAACGCCCACACGAAGGTGTTCAGCCTCATGAAGACCAGGGCTCCGAGATGCAGCCCGAACGCGAGCGCCAGGAGCGCGTAGGTCAGGCGCGGCTCGCCGAGGAGCACGAGGGGGAACGCGCACTCCAGCACGATCACCCACCACCCCGCGAGCAGGGCCAGCCGGGAGTGCGAGGCGACTACGGGGCCCAGGCGGCGGTCTCCGTACGTGGTGGTGCCCAGGATCCCGCCGAGCGCGCGGCCGCCGCGCCACACCGGCGACATCAGTTTGGCGAAGCCCGCGGTGAAGTACGCGCAGCACGCCTGCCCCGCGACGAACCACAGGAAGGCGTACTGCGAACCGTCGGTGCCGATCACCCTGGCGCCGAACGCGGCGACGAAGATGATCATCGAGAGCTGGTCCGCGCCGTCCGTGCCGTACGGGGAACGCACGCCGAGGAGGACGGAGGTCGCCGCGACCACGCCGAGGCACAGGCACAGGACGGCTGGTGGCAGATGGCCGACCACGACGGCCAGCGCCGCCACCAACCGCAGCATCACCAGGACCAGGACGTTCGGGTAGCGGAAGACGAGATCGACCGCCCGGTCGAGGCCGCGGGGCAGCCGCCACGGCCGGCTGGTCCGGCCGACCGGCCAGCCGGCGATCGCGTGGTCGGCCAGCAGCGCGGGGCGCGTGAGGTACTCCCACGAGGAGATGGCCACGCCCACACCGCCGATCGACAGGGTGAGGCGCGCCGCCAGATCAGCGTTCACGAGGTCCCCTCCATGAACCCTCCCGGGTCCTCGGCATCCGGATCGGGCAGCGCCTGCCCGGTGCCGGAGGCTCAGTCGATCGCGTGCAGGGACGAGACGAAGGCCACCGCGGGAACGGCCTCCTCGAGGGCGGAACTCTTCTGGACGACGAGCGCGAACTGGGTGGCATCGGGTTCCTCGGGGCGGGGCTGCGCCGACACGTGGGCCAGGAGCGCCAGGTAGGGCGCCGACAGCTCGATCTCCTCCGGCCGGCGCCCCTGGGACGCCAACTGCAGGAGATTCTGCGACGCGTCGAGCAACGCCTTGCTGTGCCGCCGGTCAGGATTCCAGACGGCGCGCAGCGGCCGGGCGCCGGCGGCGGCTCCCGTCAGTTCCCGCCACTGCGTGAGACGGCCGTCCGGCGTCCGGTCGCGGTGCAGCAGGACGAAGTCCTGCATGCCAGGGGTCGGGGCGAAGAAGGTCCATCGCGGGATCAGAGCGAAAACGTCGTACTTGCGGATCCTCGTCGCCCATCGCGACCGCGCCTGGCAGACCATGGTGAGCACGAGCCACAGCGAGCACACGGCCGCGTACGCGGCACCGGTCCATGAACGCATTCCGGGGCCTCAGGGGTGGTTGTGGCCGAGCAGGTCGCGGCGCCGGTTCAGCAGCTTGCGCGCGGAGGCCGCGGGACCGAGACGCTCGATCTCGTCGTCCGGCAGCGAGAGCTCCTCCTGGAGAGGGGCCACCATGCAGTGATAGGTCGCGTACGTGATCTGCGCGAGCTGCTGCGCGAAGCCGGTCCAGGTGTCGCAGCAGTCGGCACGGACGGTGACGTTCATCTCCAGCTGATCGTCCGGGACTTGCTCCACCGCGACCCGCTCGGCGTCGGTGAGCGGAGGCATGTGGCGAACCGCGACGGCGGCCAGGCCACCTCGCGCACCCGGGACCAGGTGCTCGACCAGCGTCAGTTCCTCGGGGGACAGACGGCCCCCGTTGTAGGGGTTCTCGATCGCCACGAGGTCCGCTCCGGGTGCGGGGAAGATGTGGGTCGCGAGCGTCCTGGCGCCGTAGCGGATCGTGGCGAAGCTCTCCGCGTCGCAGAGGAGCCGGTAGGCGCGGTAGTGGCTCACGGTCTCGCGGGCGCGGAAGATCTCCTGGATCTCCTCCGAGAGCCGGACGTCCTCGCCGTTGCCCTCCAGGACGGCCTCGCGGATCCGGTCGATCATGGGCTCGCCCGCCCGGCCCAGGAACACCATGATCGTCCCCGGTGGCGTCAGAATGCGCCGTGCCGGATCGGTCGGGACGTAGTCGATGATCTCGATGGGGCTGGTCCGGAGCTCTCGCTGCTCCAGTTCATCAGCCGCGAGCTGCAGAGCCGTTGACCTGTCCATGCGTACGTCCGTCTCTCCGGGGGCATGTCGGTGACTCAGTGTCAGCTCCCGTGCACGGTGTACCCGCCCGGCGCACCGCGTACGACAGGGGAACAACCCCACCGGACGACTGGCGTCGCGGCCGCGACGCCGTCGTCACCGCAGGCGAGCCGGCTCCGGTGCGGCCGGATTCCGGGTCGAGGACCGTTCACTCGGAGTGACCTCGCCCGAGAAGGGAGCGGTGACCCTCGTGGCCGCGCCGCCCGCGCCGCCCGACCGTCCGCGCCGCCCGGCCGTCCATCCGCCCGGCCGTCGGAGCCGCCGCCGTCCCCCGGGCCCCAACCGGTCCACCGGGATTCGGGACGGCACCAACGCGAGTAAAGTTCCGGAATGCCCGAATCGTGGCTCAAAATGTCGGGAGCGGCGCACATCCCCGTTCGGGGAAGCGAGCGGAAGGCTTGGGACATGGCCCTTCGACCACGGCTGGAACTGCGGCGTTCCTGGCGGCCGGGTCACGCGCCCGCACTGCTCGTGATCCCGGTGGCGCTCATCGTCACGGTCTGTGTGGTCGACGTACTGGCCCCGCCGCACATCCACCTCGGTCCGCTGCTGGTGGCGGCGCCCGCGCTGACGGTGGCGTTCGCCGGTGCCCGCGCCACCGCGCTGATGGGAGCGCTCGCGGTGGCCGCCCAGGTACTGATCGGCACGGTCAGAGGGGTCCTCACCACCGCCAACGTCCAGGCCCAGATCGCGTCCTTGATCATCGTCTCCGCCGTCTGCGTCACCATCTGCCTGGTACGGGACCGGAGCGAGAGACAGCTGCTCCAGGTGCGGTCGGTGGCCGAGGCGGCGCAGAGCGTGCTGCTGCGGCCCCTGCCCACGCACGCCGGCCCGCTGCGGATCGCCGGTCTGTACATCCCGGCCGAGGCGGAGGCCGACCTGGGCGGAGACCTGTACGCGGCCGCCCGGACCATCCACGAGAGCACCCGGCTCCTCATCGGTGACGTGCGCGGCAGCGGTCTGGCCGCGATCAACAACGCCGCCCTGCTTCTGGGCGCGTTCCGCGCGGCCGCCCATCGGCAGGCGACCCTCCCCCGTCTCGCCGTCCACCTGGACGCCGCCTTCCGCTGGGACACCAGTCAGTGGCGGTCACCGGCGGAGCAGGACACCAACGAGGACTTCGCCACCGCCACCCTGCTCGACATCCCCGACCACGAACCGGTCGTCCACCTGATCACCTGCGGCCACCCGCCCCCGCTCCTCCTTCGCGGGAATGAGCTCACCCCTCTGACGGCGGACGCGAGCCACCTCCCCATCGGCTTCGGCGGGTCCTTCGGCGTCGCCGTCTACGAGGTCCAGACCTTCCCGTTCGAGGTCGGCGACCTCCTCCTGCTCTACACGGACGGCGTCATCGAAGCCCGCGACACGGAAGGACTCTTCTACCCCTTCTCGGAACGGGCGCCCCAATGGACGAAGGACGACCCCGAGGAAGTCCTGCGCCGCCTGGAGGACGACCTGATGCTCCACGTCCACGGCCACCTCGACGACGACGCTGCCGTCGTCGCGATCCGCCGCCTGGCCCTCTGATCCCCGGCCGTCGGGGTCGACGAGGCGGCCTGTCCCGGCGCCCGGGCGAATCCGTTCACCCGCCTTCCCTGCCGCCCGCGAGCCGGCGATGCCACCAGAGGTCGGCGCTCCAATGCCGGCGATCGGCGAACGGGTCGGGAAGCGTGCGCTTGAGGTACACGGTGTCCAGGGCGGCCACTCGGCGCGCCAGCTCAGCACGCGGCCGGGCGGGCAGTTGCTCCAGGACCAGGTCGAGCACGTCGCGGGCGTGCCTCACGTCGTCGAAGGAACAGCCACGGCACGAACACTCCGCGTCCTGCGGATAGAGGGGTCTACGTCCGGGCGGTTCGAGGAAACCTCGGTACCGCCGCAGCGCACGGTCCGTGGCACCGGGATGGACGTAGTAGTCGGCCGACAGCCGCTCCACTCGATGCACGGCGAGGCTGGTGCGGGCGGAGAGTCCGTGGATCCGCTCCGGTGGCGGGAACTCCCCTGCGCGCGGGCCGTGTTGTACGGCGCGCAGGGCGCCGGGCCGTCTACGCGGCATCGGCCTTTCGATATGCGGTCATGGCCCATTCCTAGCCTTCCGCAGGGACCCGGTCAACGCGATATCGCAGGCCACGAACGACTCGGCACGGCGATTTGGGCATGGCCGACCGGCGCAGCCAGGGCTCCCGCGGCTCCGCAGGGGCATCGGCCACTCGTACGGCCGGGGACGCGCCGTGCGTCCCCGGCCTCCCGGATCACAGGGCGTCGGCGTCCACGAGGACGTCGGGGGCGATGTGAGCGCCGAGGGTCTCCCGGTAGAGGGCCACTTCGGCCAGCAGGGAGCGGCGGACGCTGTCGGCCCGGCGGAAGCCGTGGCCCTCGCCCTCGAAGAGCAGGAAGCGGTGCCACACCCCGCGTTCGGCCAGGTTGTCCACGATGCTCGTGGCCTGGTCGGGGCGGCAGATGAAGTCGTCCGCGCCCTGGAGCATCACCAGCGGTGCGGTGATGAGGTCGGCGTTCGCCGCGGGTGAGATCTTGTCGAAGAGGGCACGGTCCCGCGGGAGGACGCCGACGAGGGTGTCCACGTAGCGGGACTCGAAGTCGTGGGTCTGGTCGGCCCGCCACCGTGCCGGGTCGCTGATCGGGTAGAGGACCGTGCCCGCGAAGAAGACGTCGGTGTGGGCCAGGCAGGCCAGCGTGGTCCAGCCGCCGGCCGAACCGCCGCGCACGGCCGTACGGGCGGGATCCGCCAGACCCTCGGCGGCCAGGGCGCGGGCGACGGTGACGCAGTCCTCGACGTCCACCGTTCCCCACTGACCGCGCAGCCGGTCGCGGTAGGCCCTGCCGTAGCCGGTGGAGCCGCCGTAGTCGACGTCCGCGACGGTGAAGCCGCGGCTGGTGAAGAAGGAGTACTCCAGGTCGGCGGTGACGCCGGTGGAGTTCGTCGGGCCGCCGTGGACCTGGACGAGCAGGGGCGGCAGTTCGCCCTCGGGTGCGACGGCGGTGGGGTGGGTGGGCCGGTGCAGCACGAAATGCACGGGCCGGCCCTGCGCGTCGTGGACGGTACGGCGCTCGGGCCGGGGCTGCCACGGGGCGAGCGGGTCATCGGACTTGGGCCTGGCGCGTCGGGCCGGACCGGAGCCCGGGGCCAGGGGAACCGAGAGCAGGGCCGAGCCGAGGGCCGGGTCGGCGGCGCGGACCAGGACCCGTTCGCCGTCCGACCACAGGTCGCCCTGGAAACTGCTCCAGCCGTCCGCGAGTTCGGTCAGTCCGCCGTCCTCGGGCGACCAACGGGACAGCCGCTGCGGGCCGTTGCCGTGCGGCAGCACCACGCCGTACGGCGTCACGGTGAACCAGCTCGCGCCGACGCGCCAGACGGGGCCGGCGCAATCCTCCTGGAGGGGAAGGACGTTGGTGATCGTGGTGGGGGTGGGGCGGTCGGCGGCCAGGTCGACGCGGTGCAGGTTCCACCAGCCGTCCGGGTCCGCCATGGCGTAGAGGGTGTCGGGACCCGCCCACGCGGCCTGGGAGACGGAGACCTCGGTGCCGTCGTGGCTGCCGCCGAGCAGCCGGACCGGCTCACCCGCGACGCCGTCGTGCAGCTCCGCGACCATCAACTCCGAGCTGTCCCAGGGCATATGGGGGTGGTCCCAGCCGATCCAGGCGAGCCGCCCGCCGTCCGGGGAGAGCCGGTGCCCGCACAGGAAGTGGTGCGAGCGGGCCACCACGCGCAGCGCGCCGGGGTCGTCGGCGGCGGCGCCGGACAGCGGTACGGCAACGATCTCGCGCACGGTCCGGAGTGCCGGGTCGGCGTCGTGCTCTCCGGTGGCGAAGCGGGTGGTCTCCCGTACGCACCACACCTCGGTCCCGTCCGGGCCGGTCACCGGGTCGGCCCAGCAGGTCTCCCGGTCGGCCGGGTCGGCCGGGGTGAGCGGCACGGGCACCGGGAACGCGTCGTCCTTCGCTTCCCCGGCGGCCCCGAGACGGGGCACCTCGGCGCGGTACAGGCGCTGGTCGCCGTGGTCGGTGAAGACCAGCAGGTGACCGCCCGTGGCCGGGTCCGCGGCGCGTACCCAGTACGGCTTGCCGCCGTAGCCGAGGGAGCGGTTGCGCACCGAGACACCGGGAGCGAGCACCTGGACGGGTTCCTCGTGGCCGGGGGCGTTGCGCAGCAGCCGTACGGTCGCGGTGGCCGGGTCGGAGGCACACCACCAGTTCTCATCGCCGGCCCCGGAGGGCCAGGAGGTCGATCCGGAGGCGTCGGCGACCGCCTCGGCGGTGATCGGGGACGGCCAGGTGCCGTAGGGCAGGCGGGACACGGTGGACATGGGGTGACTCCGAGTACGGGAGGGGCCGTTGGGTGGGGGGCTGGGCCAAGGCGGGCGGGGGCTACGGGTGTTGACGCGGGTTCCGGTGCGAGTGCGGGGTCATCGGCCCCAGCGGGAGGTCCGTGCACGGGGCCTGGGGTGCGATACGGGGGCATGGGAGGCACGGGACCTGGGGTGTGAGCCCGGCCGGGGCGCCGGGACTTGGGGTGTGATCCCGGGCCCGGGCGCCGGGACCTGGGGTGTGGTCCCGGCCGGGGCGGCTACGGAGGGGTGTCCCGTGCCGGGGTCGGCGCGCCCGCTCACCGGCGCCCGCGCAAGCCACGTACGCACGCCACCTGGGCGACAGGTGCGCCCTGACCGCCTGAAAGGCAACCGGCGCGAGACGGACAAGAGCCTCGCCGGGGTCAGCCGGCGGGCAACCGCACCGGCTCCCCGTGGGCGTCGCGGCGGCGCAGGTCCTCCGGGGTCTCCCGGCGGACCATGAGTCGGGCGCGGCCGTCGCGTACGGCGACGACGGCGGGCCGGGGCTGGGCGTTGTAGTTGCTGGCCATGGCGTGGTGATAGGCGCCGGTGGCGGGGACCGCGAGGAGGTCACCTGCGGCGATGTCCTCGGGCAGGGCGATGTCGGGCACGACGACGTCTCCGCTCTCGCAGTGCCGGCCGACGACCACGGCGTGCACGGGCTCGCCCCCGGCGGTCCGGTTCGCGGTCCACGCGGTGTAGCGGGCGAGATAGAGGGAGGGCCGCAGGGCGTCGCTCATGCCGCCGTCCACGGAGACGAACCGGCGGCGCAGACCGTCCTTGACCGCACCCACGCGGTAGACCGTCACTCCTGCGGTGCCGATCATCGAACGCCCGGGTTCGACGGCGAGGCGGACCGGTGTCCCGGGCAGTGCCCGCTCCAGTCCGGCGCGCAGGGCGGCGGTGAACTCGGCCGGCTCCAGGCGCGGTTGGCTGGGCAGATAGGGGATGCCCGCGCCGCCGCCGAGGTCGATCTCGTCGACCGTGATGCCGTGCCGTTCGGCGAGCGCGGCGACGAAGGCGCCGACCCGCTCGGCGGCGAGGGTGAGTCCCTCGGTCGCGGTGATCTGTGAGCCTATGTGGGAGTGCACGCCGGCCAGCCGCAGGGCGGGGCGGCCGGCGACGGCGAGGACGGCGCGTTCGGCGTGGCCGTCCCGGACCGGGAAGCCGAACTTGACGTCGTCGCCTCCGGTGGCCATGTAGTCGTGGGTCTCGGCGGCCACGCCGGGGGCGATGCGGACGTACACGTCCTGGACGCGGCCGGCCGCCGCGGCGGCGGCCGCTAGCCGGTCGATCTCCTCCAGGCAGTCGACGACCACGACGCCGACGCCGTGGGCCACCGCGAGCTCCAGCTCGGCGACGGACTTGTTGTTGCCGTGGAAGACGATCCGCGCGGGGTCGAAGCCGGTGTCGGCGGCCATCCGGAGCTCGCCCCCGCTGCACACGTCCAGGTGGAGTCCCTCGGAGTCGACCCAGCGGACCATCTCCGCGCACAGGAACGCCTTGGAGGCGTAGTGCACCCGGTCCGCGCCGGACGCGCGCCAGCTCCGGGCGCGATGGCGGAAGTCGGCCTCGTCCACCACGTACAGCGCGGTACCGCAGGCCTCGGCGAGGTCGTCCAGCGCGACTCCGCCGACGTGCAGCCGGCCCTCGACCGTCTCGGCGGTCAGCGGCCACACCTCGGGGGCGGTCTCCGGGGAGGCCGCGGGGGCCAGTCCGTCGGGCAGTTGGGTCCCTGCGGGGGCGGGCAGGGATGCGGCGGTGGGCACGGGCTCACTCCTCGGTGAGGACGACGAGCATCAGCAGGTCGTCGCTGGGGTCGGTGAAGTGGTGTTCGTCGGTGGCGGCGAAGTGGCAGCTGTCGGCTCGGCGCAGCAGCCGTACGACGCCTCCCACCGACACCCGGCAGGAGCCCGCGAGCACGAGCGCGAACTCCTCGCCTGAGTGGGTCGTCGGGTGGTCGTGGTCGCCCAGGTCGGCGTGGAGCAGCCGGGCGCCGATGCGGCTCGCGCCGGGGGCGGTGAGGTCCCAGATGCCGTGGTGGCCCTCGGCCTGGGCGAGCAGCGGTGCCGGGGCGAAGCGCGGCGGGAAGGCGGGGGCGGCGGGCGCGGCGGTGACCGGTCCTGTGCCGCCCAGGAGTTCGGCGGGGGTGGCGCCGAGGGCGTCGGCGATCTGGGCGAGGGTGCGGACCGTGGGGTTGGCGGCGCCGGACTCCATCTGCGAGACGTAGGCCGGTGAGACGCCGGCGCGGGTCGCCACCGCGCTCAGGGTGAGCCCGGCGGCACGGCGGACGCGGGCGACGGAGGCGGCGAGCACATCGCCGGTGTCCGCCCGCTCGGCCGGTGCGTCCGGACCGGGGTCCGCGGGGGCGGGCGACGGGGCTCGACCCGCGTCCGCCGGGACAGCCGCCACGGCTCGACCGGCGTCCGCGGGGCTGGGCGGCGCGACACGACCGCTGTCCGCCGAGCTGGACGACGCGGCTCGACCGGTGTCCGCCGGGACGGGCGGCACAGCTCGACCGGCGTCCGCGGGGGCGGGCGATGCGGCTCGACCGGCGTCTGTGGGGCCGGACTTCTCCGCCCCGCTGCCCGGCTCGTCGCCGGGCCGTACGGAACCGTCCGTGGCGCGGCGCGAGTTCTGCCGGGAGACGGGGGGATCGGCCGAAGAGTTTTCCGCGCCGGTGGCTCTTGACGAGGTCATGCGGCGACAGTAAGACTCACGCATCGCTTAGATCAAGCAATCTGACGCCGACGTTTAACTGTCAGCAGAGATGCAGTTCAGCAGCCGGACCCACGGGTGTGGGCTGCCCTGAGCAGGAGGGGTGAGCAGTGACCGGACCGCTGGCGCCGACGCCGACCCTCGAGCTGTTGCGTGCGGCCGCCGCCCTGTGCGGCCCCGCCGCGCAGCGCCTGTTCGAGGTGCTGGCGGAGGACTACCCGGCCTCCCTGGAGCGCCGCCCCGGTCAACTGCTGCGGGCGGCCGACGCGAGCTCCGCGGACCTCGACGGACTGCTCGCGGCGGCCGGGGTCGCCTCCACCGACGATCTGCGTCTGCTGGCGGCCCGGGAGAGCGGCCTGCGCCTGGCCGAGCCGGATCTGCGGTTCACCAGCCGCGATCCGGAGTCCGAGCCGCGGGAGCGGTCGGCACTGCGCCGGATGATCACCGCGGAGGAGGGCAACCTCCGTCGCACTCTGGCCGATCTCCAGGCCAACGGCGCCCTGGAACTGGCGGCCGCGGCCCTGCTGCGGGCGCGGCGGCGGTGGGTGCTCGGCGACCTGAAGTCGGCCGGGTACGCGTCGCTGCTGACCAGCGACCTCACCAGCAGCATGCGGGACGTGTTCCTCGTGCAGCCGGCGACGGGCGCGGCGGTCAACGCGATCAGCGACGCGCACGCGGACGACGTCCTGGTCGTGTTCAGCTTCCGCAACTACAGCGGCCTGACCGTGGACGTGGCCCGTGAGTTCCGCGCGCTGGGTGCCTCGGTCATCGCGTTGACCGACAGCTACACCAGTCCGGTCTGTTCCTTCGCCACGCACGTCCTGGCGGTGGACACCCGCAGCGAGTCGCCGCACCACTCGCCGACGGCGGTGGCGGCGGCCGCCCATGTGCTGGCGGCGCTGGCCGCCGCGGGCGCCAAGGGCGCGGCCCGGCGCAACCGGCGCCGGGCGGAGCTCTTCCGCTCCCTGGGCAGCTACGGTCTCGGCCCGGCGCAGTCCGCCGCGAGCGTGGCGGAGGGCGCGCCGGATCTCCCCGAGCCCGCCGCCGGACCTCGTGGCGCCAGCGCCACGGACGCGTCCGGCTTACCCGCGGCGCCCGGGGACGAGCATCCGCCCGCGCGGTGACCGCCCCTTCCCTCCCCCCGTCCCGCCTGTTCCCCGTTTCCGCGAGTCCGTCTCGCTGAGCCATCGACGGCAGAGGCCCCGTCCTCTCGTCCTGCCGCCGGGAAAGCAAGTGGTACCCCTTCATGAACGACCTCTCCGTCCGCGAGGACGGCGGTGCTCTCTCCCCTGCCGAGGACGCCGCACTGATCTCCGAAGTCACCGAGCTGTGCGCCCGGTTGATCCGTTTCGACACCAGCAACTACGGCGGCGGCGACTCCCGCGGTGAGCGGGAGGCGGCCGAATGGACCGCCGCGCTGCTCGCGGAGTCCGGCTACGAGCCGGTGGTGCTGGAGTCGGCACCGGGCCGGGCCAGCACCGTGGTCCGTATCCCCGGCGAGGACCGCGAGGCCCCGGCGCTGCTGGTGCACGGTCATCTCGACGTGGTTCCGGCCGAGCCCGCCGACTGGAGCTTCGACCCGTTCTGCGGGGAGATACGCGACGGCGCGATCCTCGGCCGCGGGGCGCTCGACATGAAGGACATGGACGCGATGATGCTCGCGGCCGCCCGGTCCTGGGCGCGCCGCGGAGTCAGGCCGGCGCGCGACATCGTGATGGCGTTCGTCGCGGACGAGGAGGACACCGGCGAGCTGGGGGCGGGCTTCCTCGTCGACCGGCACGCGGACCTGTTCGAGGGCGTCACCACCGCGATCGGCGAGTCCGGCGGCTACTCGGTCCACCTGCCGGACGCCTCCCGGCTCTACCCGATCGCCGTCGGCGAGCGCGGCAGCGCCTGGATGGACCTGACGGCGCGCGGGGCCGCGGGCCACGGCTCACGGCCCGGCACGGACAACGCCGTCGCCACCCTGGCGGCGACCCTGTCCGCGCTGGCCTCGCACCGCTGGCCGGTACGGATCGTGCCTCCGGTGGCCGCGCTGCTGGAGGGACTCTCCGCCCGTCTGGGCGTCACGGTCGACCCGGCGGACCCCGCGTCCCTCGCGCAGCTGGGCGAGGCGGCCAAGCTGGTCGAGGCCACCGTCGCCAACACGCTCAACCCGACCATGATGAAGGCGGGTTACAAGCACAACGTCGTTCCGAGCGAGGCGACGGCCGGCGTGGACGGCCGGATCCTGCCGGGCGCGGAGGACGACTTCTTCGCGACCGTGGACGCCCTGCTCGGCGAGAAGGTCTCGCGGTCCTTCCACAGTTTCGCCGCGCCGGTCTCCGCCGACCACGCCTCGGCCGAGTTCGCGGAGATGGCGGCGGCGCTGCGCCGCGCCGATCCCGAGGCGCTGGTGCTGCCGTTCATCATGTCGGGCGGCACGGACGCCAAGGCGTTCGCCCGGCTGGGGATCCAGTGCTACGGCTTCGGCCCCGGCCTCACCCCGCCCGGCTTCGACGTGTGGCGGTATGTGCACGGCGTGGACGAGCAGGTCCTCGTCAGCAGTCTGGAGTTCGGCGTACGGGTGCTGGAGGACTTCCTGCGCACCGGCACGGGGTCCGGGCCCCGGTAACCCCGGGCGATGAGCGCCCGGTACCTCCGCCGAATCACCGCAGGCATGCACACATCTATGCATGCATGCACCAATGCATGAACCAATGCACGCACCAATGCATGGACCAATAGATGCAGCGTGCATTCATCGTCGCGTCGTACGGCCCCGGCCCCCGGGTCCGACGGCGCAGCGGTCTCGCCCCATCTCCCGTCCCCACGCGGCCCCGCGCCGCCGGCACCTCCAGGAGAAGTTCACGATGACCACGCCAGCCCCCGCACGCAGAACCGGCCGCAAGGCCGCCGCGCTCGCCACCTCGCTGCTGCTCGCCACCGGCGCGGGCCTCGCCCTCGCACCGGCCGCCGCGGCCGACGACGCCGGCAGCACCCTGCGGATGCCGATCACCGGCATCGGCATCGACTCCCTGAACCCGTTCCTGGCCTACTTCGCGGGCAGCCTGGACGTGTTCGCCGGCATCTATCCGGCGCTGGACACGGTGGAGCAGGACGGCACCGTGAAGCCCTACCTGGCGGACTCCTGGACGACCTCCAGCGACAAGCTCACCTGGACCTTCAAGATCCACAAGGGTCTGAAGTGGAGCGACGGCAAGCCGATCACGGCCGAGGACGCCGCCTGGACGTTCAACCTGATCATGAGCAACTCCACGGCCGCCACCGCCAACGGCTCCCTGGTGAGCAACTTCGCGTCGGTCACCGCGCCCGACGACACCACCCTGATCGTGAAGACCAAGAAGCCGCAGGCCACCATGCTGTCGGTCAGCATCCCGGTCTCGGGCATCCCGATCGTGCCGAAGCACATCTGGGAATCCCACGTGAAGGACCTGAAGAACTACAAGAACGACAGCTTCCCGATCGTCGGTTACGGCCCCTGGACGCTGACGGACTACAAGCCCGAGCAGTACGCCAAGTTCGACGCGAACAAGGACTTCCTGCTCGGCGCGCCCAAGTACGGCCACATGATCGAGCAGTCGTTCAAGAACACGGACGCCGCGGTGGCGGCCCTGCGCTCGGGTCAGCTGGACTACGTCAGCGGCCTCAACCCGACCCAGTACCAGGCGCTCAAGGGCCGGTCGGGCATCAAGGCCTACGAGCAGGTCGGCAACCGCTGGAGCGGCATCGAGGTCAACGGCGGCGCCCGTACCCGCGACGGCAAGAAGATCGGCACCGGTCACCCGGCGCTCGGCGACAGCAAGGTCCGCGAGGCGCTGGCCCGCGCCATCGACCGGGCGACCATCGTCAAGAAGGTCCGCAACGGCCTGGCGGAGGTCGGTGGCAGCTATCTGCCGCAGTCCCTGCCGCAGTACGCCTGGCAGCCCTCCGACGCCGAGAAGTTCGGCTACGACCCGGCCAAGGCCAACTCCGTGCTGGACGAGGCGGGTTACAAGAAGGGCTCGGACGGGATCCGGGTCGACCCGAAGTCGAAGCGCAAGCTGGAGTTCCGCCTCGGCATCCACTCCGACGACGACGGCGACGCCAAGGTGTCCACGTACCTCGCGGGCTGGTTCAAGGAGATCGGCGTCAAGGTCGACATCCAGTCGATGAGTTCGGCCAAGCTCAACGCCGACCTGGCCAAGGGCGACTGGGACATCCTGATGGACTCCTGGTCGACCGGTCCCGACCCGACGTACCTGCTGGGCATCCAGACCTGCTCGGCGCTGCCCGACAGCAAGGGCGAGGGCGGCAGCACGGACTCGTTCTTCTGCGACAAGGACTACGACAACCTGTTCCTGCGCCAGCAGAGCGCCTTCGACGACAAGGAGCGGGCGGATCTGCTGCGCCAGATGCAGGCCATCCTGTACAAGGCCAACGAGAACATCATGATCTACAACGCCAGTGGTCTGGCCGCGTACCGCACCGACCGCGTGAACGGCATCGTGGACGGCAAGGCGAACTCCGCCGGCGCCTACCCCGCGCAGGACTCCTTCCACCAGTACCTGAACGCGACCCCCGCCACGTCCGCGTCCTCGTCCTCGGGCGGCAACTCCGGCACGCTGATCGGCGCTTCGGCCGCCGCGGTGGTCGTCCTCGCCGCGGGCGGCGTGTTCCTGGCCCGCCGCCGCTCCTCCTCCGACGACCGCGAGTAGACCGTGGCCGACACCATCGACGCCATCGGCGCCGTCACGGCCGAGCCCGCCGCCTCGCGCGGCGGGCGCCGGCCCGGCTCCGGATTCGCCCGCTACCTGGCCACCAAGGTGGTGGCCGCGGCCGTCAGCTTCCTGGCCACCCTCGTCATCGGGTTCGTCCTGTTCAGCCTGATGCCGGCCGACCCGGTGCAGTCCATCACCCGCGGCCGCCCCACCAGCGACGCGCAGATGGCACAGCTGCGCAAGCAACTCGGCCTGGACCAGTCGGTGCCCGAACGCTTCCTCCACTTCGTCACCGACACCCTGAGCGGACACCTGGGGAACTCCTGGGAGTTCCAGCAGCCGGTCAGCTCCCTCATCGGCGACCGGCTGTGGCCGACCCTGCTGCTGATGGGCACGGCCACCGCCATCTCGGTGGTGCTCGGCCTCTGGCTGGGCATCAGATCGGGCTGGAAGCACGGAAGTTGGCTGGACCGCATCGCCACCGGCGCCTCCCTGACGCTGTGGTCGGTGCCGACCTTCTGGCTGGGCATGATCCTGCTGATCACCTTCAGCGTCGGCATCGGCCCGATCCCCGGCTTCCTGCCCGCGGGCGGAATGAGCGACCCGGCCATCACCGGCGGCCTGGACCACGTCCTCGACGTGGCCAAGCACCTGGTCCTGCCCTGTCTGACCATGGTCCTGGTGGTGTTCGCCCAGTACGTCGCCGTCATGCGCTCGTCGATCATCGACGAGCTCGGCAGCCCGTATCTGCTCACCGCGCGGGCCAAGGGCCTGCGCGACGACGACGTACGCCGCAGGCACGCGGTGCCCAACGCCCTGCTGCCCTCGGTCACCATGATCTTCATGCACGTGGGCACGCTGCTCGGCGGCGCCATCACCGTGGAGACCGTCTACTCCTGGCCGGGCCTCGGCCAGCTCAGCTACCAGGCCCTGAAGGTGCCCGATCTGCCGCTGCTCCAGGGCACGTTCATCGTCTTCAGCGCCTCGGTGATCCTCATGAACCTCCTCGCCGACGTGATCTACCGCTTCCTCGACCCCCGGGTGCGTGCCCAGTGACCCACCACGAACCCCTCACCGAGGCCGTCTTGCCGCCCCGGGCGGAGGCCGATCCCGCGCCGCCGGTCACCCCGGCCGCGCCGAAGCCCCGCCGCGCCGGATTCGCCGGCTTCGTGCGCTCCTTCGTCCGCATCCGCTCCGGCGTGGCCGGCCTCACCATCCTGGTCGTGTTCGGCCTCCTGGCCATCTGCGCACCGCTGTTCATCTCGGACAACGACCTCGACGTCATCAAGGTCGACGGCCCCTCCCTGCACTCCCCCACCGGCGGCTACCCGCTCGGCACCGACCAGGAGGGACGCTCCATCCTCCTGCTGGTCATCTGGGGAGCGCGCTCCTCGCTGTCCATCGGCCTGATGGCCACCGTCCTGACGGTGGTGCTGGGCAGCGCGGTCGGCCTGGTCGCCGGACACTACGGCGGCTGGATCGGCAAGGCGCTGATGCACCTCACCGACTGGTTCATCGCCCTGCCGAGCCTGCCGCTGGCCATCTCGCTGTCGGCGGTGATCGGGCAGGGCACCGCGTCCATCACCATCGCCATCGCCGTGACCAGCTGGTCCTCCACGGCCCGGCTGGTACGGGCGCAGACCCTCGCGGTGGAGGCCAAGCCCTTCATCGAACGGGCCAGGGCGCTGGGCGCGGGCGGCCCGCAGGTGATGCTGCGGCACGTCCTGCCGAACGTCACCCCGCTGATCCTGGTCTCCTCCACCCTGACGGTGGCCTCGGCGATCCTGTCCGAGGCGACCCTGACCTTCCTCGGTCTGGGCGACCCGACGGGCATCTCCTGGGGCGCGATGCTCAACTCGGCGCTCAGCGGCGGCGCCGTCACCTCCGGCGCCTGGTGGTACCTGTACCCGCCGGGCATCGCCATCCTGATCGTCGTCCTCGGCTTCACCCTGACCGGCCGCGCCGTGGAGACCCTTCTCAACCCGAGGTCGGTGAAGACACGTTGAACGCGATGCTGGAGGTCAAGGACCTCAACGTCACGTATCGCAGCGGCGGGCGCACGGTGCCCGCCGTGCGCGGGGTGGACCTCACCCTGGACGCCGGGCAGACGCTCGGCCTGGCCGGCGAGTCCGGCTCGGGCAAGTCCACTCTGGCGATGAGCCTGCTGCGGCTGCTGCCGGCCGCCGCCGAGGTCACCGGCCAGGTGCTCTACCAGGGCGAGGACCTGCTCACCGCCAAGTGGAGCCGGATGCGCGCGGTGCGCTGGGCGGAGGCCTCCGTGGTCTTCCAGGGTGCGATGACCGCGCTCAACCCGGTCCACACCATCGGCGACCAGCTCGTCGAGCCGATCCTGCTGCACGGCCGCAGGGCCGGTGAGGACGGCGGCAGGATCACCGAGAAGCAGGCCCGCACCCGCGCGGGCGAACTGCTGGAGTCGGTGGGCGTCCCGGCGCGCCGGATGCGCAGCTACCCGCACGAGTTCTCCGGCGGCCAGCGCCAGCGCGTCATGATCGCCATGGCGCTCGCCTGCCGCCCGAACCTGATCATCGCGGACGAGCCGACGACGGCCCTGGACGTGATGGTGCAGGCCCAGATCCTGGACCTGCTGTCGGACCTCGTACGCGACGAGGGCATCGGCGTCATCATGATCAGCCACGATCTGTCCGTCCTCGGCCAGATGTGCGACCGGCTGGCCGTGATGTACGCCGGTGAACTGGTCGAGTCCGGCCCCTCCCGGCAGCTCCTGGACGACCCGCGGCACCCCTACACCCGGGCGCTGTCCCGGGCGTTCCCCACCATCGGCGACCCGGCCTCCCGCAGGGCGCCCGCCGGCCTGCCCGGCGACCCGCCCGACCCGGCCGCCCTCGGCGCGGGCTGCCCGTTCGCGGCGCGCTGCCCCGAGGTCCACGAGGTGTGCGCGAGCACGCCCGCGCCTCTGGTGCCCGCCGGTCCCGGCCGGCTGTCGGCGTGCCTCAGGGTGCTGCCCGGCTTCCCCGACGTGTCCGCTGACGCGCCCGGACCCGCCTCTGACGTGCCCGGACCCGCCGCGGTCGTGCACGAACCCTCCGCGGACGTGTCCGAGCCCTCCTCGGACATGGCCGCGCCCGCCCCTGTCGTGTCCGAACCCTCCCCGGAGATCCCCGAACCCTCCCCGGGCCTGTCCGAACCCTCCGCGGAAGGAGCCCGCTCATGACCGTCACCACCACGGGCACGGTCACCGGACCCGACGCGGCCACGGCGCCCGCGCTGGAGGTCCGCGACCTGCACATCACCTATCCGCCCCGGGCCGGCCGCGGCCCCGCCCGCGCGGTGGACGGCGTCGACCTCCAGCTCGGCCGCGGCGAGATCCTCGCCCTCATCGGCGAGTCCGGCTGCGGCAAGTCCACCCTGGCCCGCGCCCTGACCGGGCTCGTCAAGCCCACGTCGGGCGAGGTGCTGTGCGACGGCGTACCGCTGCGCTACACCAGCGCCGCGCTGAAGGCGCACCGCCGCCAGGTCCAGTTCGTGCTCCAGGACCCCGGCGGCGCCCTGAACCCGCGGCAGAACGTGTTCGACGCCGTCGCCGAGGGCCCACGCCTGCACCGGATGAAGGACGGCCTCGAACAGCGCGTGCACTCCGCCCTGTCCAAGGCCGGACTGCGCCCGCCGGAGCACTTCCTGTCGCGGTTCCCGCACGAGATGTCCGGCGGGCAGCAGCAGCGCGTGGTCATCGCGGGCGCGCTGGCGCTGGAACCGTCGGTGATCGTGGCCGACGAACCGGTGGCCTCGCTGGACGCCTCCGTACGCGGCGAGATCCTCAAGCTCGTCCTCGACCTGCGCCGCGACCTCGGCCTGTCCTCCCTGGTGGTCAGTCACGACCTGGGCCTGGCCTGGAACATCGCCGATCGGGTGGCGGTGATGTACCTGGGCCGGATCGTCGAGGTCGGCACCGTGGAGGAGGTCCTGCTCGCGCCGAAGCACCCGTACACCAAGGCGCTGCTCTCGGTGGTGTCCGCGGAGGGCGGGCGCGGTGAGGGGCGGCCCCAGCTGCTCCAGGGCGAGCCGCCGGACCCGACGGACGTGCCCGAGGGCTGCCGGTTCCATCCGCGCTGCCCGGTGTGGGCGGGTCTCGACACCGCGGGCCGCTCGGAGGCGGGCTGCGACCGGCGGACCCTTCCGCTCCTCCCGGCGCAGGCGCCGGAGGGTGGCCGGGCCGCATGTCACCTCGCGAGCGCCTCGTGAACGCGACGGCGACACCGAGGTGCGCGGCCGGCACCCGGCCGGCTCCGCCGCTGGTCGTGCGTGACGTGGACGGACCGCTGGAGATGGCCGACTGCATCACGCTGTACGAGCGGGTCATGGGCCTGCGCCACGGCGACGGCAGCCTCAACCCGCGTCTGCTGACCGCCCTCCAGGACAACAGCGGTCTGGTCGTCGGCGCCTATCTCGGCGAGGCGCTGGTGGGATTCACCTACAGCTTCCTCGCCCGGGAGCGGGACGCCGACGGACGGGGCCCGCGCCTGTACCAGTACTCGCAACTGGCCGTCGTGGCGCACGAACGCCAGGGCCTCGGCATCGGGCGGCTGCTCAAGCTCGGCCAGCGCGACCGCTGCCTCGCCGAGGGGACGACACTGATCCGCTGGGCGTACGACCCGATGCAGACCCGCAACGCGCACTTCAACCTGGACGTGCTCGGCGCGGTGGTGGACGCGTTCAAGCCCGCGATGTACGGCGCCTCGGGCTTCGGAACCGCCACCGGCGAGTCCACCGACCGCTTCATCGTCTCCTGGCACCTGGACACCCCGGCACGGCCCGCCGTGACCGCTCCCGCTCCGCCGCCGGACGGCTGGAGCGTCGGCCAGGTGTACGAGGACGGCGACGACCGGATCGTGGTCCTGCCCGACGACTGGCACCGGCTGCGCGCCGAGGCCGGCCCGGAGCACACCGCCCGGCTGCGCGGCCGTCTCACCCCCACGTTCGCCCGGCTGCTCACCGACCGCACGGCCCTGTCCTGCGTACGGCTGCCGGGCGGCCTCGCCGCGTACCGCTTCACCCCCCGTGCCGCCGTACCCGGCACGGCCCCTCGCCCCTGACCGGGCCCCGCACGGTAGGACGACCCCACATGACCGTCACTCTTGCCGAGATCGAGCTGGCGCTGGTCCGGCTCGATCTCGTCCACTCCTTCGAGACCAGTTCGCACCGCAAGTCGTACCTGGAGCACATCGTCGTCCGCGCGACCGCCGAGGACGGCAGCGTCGGCTGGGGCGAGTGCGCCTCGCCGACGGACCCGTACTACTGCGACGAGTCCACCTGGAGCTGCTGGCAGGTGCTGGGCGAGCACCTCGCCCCGATGCTGCTCGGCCGCCCCTGGGACCACCCCGACGACGCGGCCCGGCTCACCGCCAAGGTGAGCGGCAACCACTTCGCCCGCGCAGGCCTCGACATGGCCTGCTGGGACCTGTACGGGCAGCGGCGCGGCGAGCCGCTCGCCGACGTGCTCGGCGCTGAGGCCGACGCGGTGCCCGCCGGGGTCAGCCTCGGCATCGAGCCGACGATCGACGCGCTCCTCGCGCAGGTCTCGCGGCACGTCGCCGACGGCTACCGCCGTATCAAGCTGAAGATCCGCCCCGGCTGGGACCTCGAACCGGTCCGCGCCGTCCAGGACGCCTTCCCCGGCGTCCCGCTCCAGGTGGACGCCAACACCGCCTACCGGCCCGAACAGGAGCCCGTACTGGCGGAGTTGGACGGTCGTGGGCTGCTGATGATCGAGCAGCCGTACGCGGCCACCGACCTGCTCTCCCACGCCCGGCTCGCCGCCCGTCTCGACACCCCGGTGTGCCTGGACGAGTCGGTCACCACCCCGGATGTGCTCCGCACCGCGCTGCACCTGGGCGCGGCCGACATCGTCAACATCAAGGTGTCCCGGCTCGGCGGGCTCGGCCCGTCGAAGGCGGTGCACGACCTGTGCCTGGACGCCGGAGTACCGGTGTGGTGCGGTGGCATGCACGAGTTCGGCATCGGCCGGGCCGCCAACCTGGCCCTCGCCGGGCTGCCCGGATTCACCCTGCCCTCGGACGTCTCCGGCTCCGACAAGTACTACCGGCGGGACATCGTCACGCCGCCGATCCGCGCCGTGGACGGCATGGTCGCCGTACCCCGCTCCCGGCCCGGCATCGGCCTCGACGTGGACCCCGGCCAACTCGCCCGGCACACCATGCGCACCTGGACCATCCGTCCCCGCGCCCGGCTCACCACCCCTGAGGGGAAGGCAGCATGAAGGTCCTGATCTCCGCCGACATGGAGGGCGTCACCGGCGTCACCTTCCCCGACGACTGCGAACCCGGCCACCCCCGCTGGGAGTACAACCGGCGGTTCCTCACCGCCGACGTCAACGCCGCCATCGCCGGTTTCGCGGCGGCCGGCGCCACCGAGATCCTCGTCAACGAGGCCCACTCCGACCAGCGCAACCTGCTCCTCGACCGGCTCGACACACGGGCCACTCTGCTCATCGGCACGCACAAGCCGCTCGGCATGATGGAGGGCATCGACCGCTCCCCCGACGCGGTCGCCTTCGTCGGCTACCACACGGGCGCCGGCCAGCCGGGCGTGCTCTCCCACACCTATCTGCCCAACACCATCACCGCGGTGCGGATCAACGGCGAACCGGCCTCCGAGGGCCGGATGAACGCGCTGCTCGCCGACGAGTACGGCGTCCCGGTGGTCCTGGTCACCGGCGACGACCTGGCGTGCGAGGACGCGCGCGGCTGGGCGCCGCACGCCGCCCACGGCGTGGTCAAGACCTGCGTGGACCGCTACTCCGCGATCTGTCTGCCGCCGGAGCTGAGCGCCGCCCGGATCACCGAGGCCGCCCGCGAGGGGCTCACCACGCTGCCCGCGCCCACCGGACCGCTCGCCCCGCCCGCCGAGGGCTACACCTACGAGGTGTCCTTCGACGCCGCCCACCTGGCGCCTGCCGCCAGTTACATCCCCGGAGTCGACCAGACCGACCCGCTGACCGTGCGGTTCACGCTGCCGACGATGTACGAGGCGATCCGCTGCTTCCGCGCGCTGACCCGGGTGGTCACCTCGGCCGTGGAGAACTGCTATGGCTGAGCCCTCCGAACTCCTCACCCAGGCCCGCACGTTCGGCGACACGGTGCTGGAACGCTGGGAACGCCTGGTCGCGTTGGAGACCCCGTCGGGCGACGCGGACCGTGCGGCCGTGTTCGGCAAGGAACTCGCCGCGGGCCTCGCCGCCACGGCCGACCGTCTCGAACAGCCGCCGGGACCGGGCGGCGACCACCTGGTGGCGTACTGGAACGGGAGCGGGGCCGGGGACGAAGGCTCCCGCGCCGGACACACGCTGCTCGTGGCCCACAGCGACACCGTCTTCCCCGCCGGGACGGTCGCCCGGCGCCCCTTCACGCTCGCCGAGGACGGCGACACGGTCACCGGCCCCGGGGTCTTCGACATGAAGGGCTCCCTGGTCGCCGTCGAACTGGCCATGGACCTGTTGTCCCGTACGAGCGCCACGCCCAGGCGTCCGGTACGCCTCGTGGTGGTCAACGACGAGGAGATCGGCAGTCCCGACGGCAGCCGTCTCGTGGCCCGGCACGCCGACGGCGCCCACGCGGTGCTCGGCCTCGAACCACCGCTGCCCGGCGGCGCGTTGAAGATCGGCCGACGCGGGGTGGCCCGGGTACGACTGAGCGTGCGCGGGGTCAGCGCCCACGCGGGCCTCGACGCCGCCCTCGGCGTCTCCGCGATCGACGAACTCGTCGACCAGCTCGCGGGGTTGAGGGCGACGGCCGCCGCCCTCCCCGACGCGGCACTGAACGTCGGCACGATCACCGGGGGCACCCGCGCCAACGTGGTCGCCGACCACGCCGAGGCGGAGATCGGCCTGCGCTACGCCACCGCCGAGACCGAACGGGCCCTGCTGAGCGCCCTGTCGGAACCGGTCCCGGTACGGCGGCGGGCCACCCTGTCCGCCGAGACGCTGTCCCACCGGCCGGCCTGGGCGATGGATCCGGCCAACCCGCTCGCGGCCCAACTGGTCACGCTCGCCGCCACCCTGGGCCTCGACCTGCCCCTCGGCTCCTCCGGCGGCGCGGGCGACACCAACCTCACCGGCGCGCTCGGCATCCCGACGGCCGACGGCCTCGGCCCCGCGGGAGCCGGCGCCCACGGCGAGGACGAACACGCCTCGCTGTCCTCCCTGCTGGAACGGGCGGCACTCATCGCCGCGTTCCTGCGGACGCACTGACCGCGCGTCGGCCCACTCACTCACCCCGAAGGATTCCCATGCCCACCCTGCCCTCCGAGGGACTCGTCCGCCCCGCCGCCCCCAAGCCCGGTGACCGCGTCGCCGTCATCGCCGCCAGCGGACCGACCGACCAGACGAACCTGGAGACCGGCCTGGAATCGCTGCGCGGGCTCGGCCTCCAGCCCGAGGTGTTCGCCTCCGCGCGGGCGACCGGCGAATACCTCGCCGGGGACGACGCGCTGCGCGCCCGCGACCTGACCGCCGCCCTCACCGACCCGGCGTTCACCGCGGTCTTCTGCGCGAACGGCGGCTACGGCGCCCAGCGCACCCTGGAACTGGTCGACTGGGACGCCATCGGCACACCCACCCCGCGCACCGTCATCGGATTCTCCGACGTCACGGCGCTGCTGGAGGCGGTGGCGGTGAAGCTGGGCTGGACGGGGCTGTTCGGGCCGATGCCCGCCATCCGCGGCTTCCACCCCGGCCGGGCCGACTTCGACGGGCTCGCCGCACTGCTCACCGACCCGGCGTCCGTCAAGGAACTGCGCTTCCCCGGCTCCCGCCCCCTCGTCGGCGGCACCGCGGAGGGCGTCACCCTGGGCGGCACCGTCACCCTGCTCGCCTGCTCCCTGGGCACCGGCACGTCGCTGCCCGCGCGCGGCGGCATCGTCCTGCTGGAGGACGTGGACGAGGAGACCTTCCGGCTCGACCGGTTCCTCACCCAGTTGCGCCGCGCCGGATACTTCGACGGCGCGGCCGGCATCGTCTGCGGCACCTTCACCGACTGCGGCACACGCGAGCGCGTCGAGGAGCTCCTGCTCGACCGCCTCGGCGACCTCGGCATCCCGGTCCTCGTCGGCGCGGACATCGGCCACGGCGTGCCGCAGCAGACGTTCCCCATCGGGACCCGGGCCAGGCTCGACGCCGACGCGGGCGTCCTCACGTTCCTGGACCCCGTACTCGCCTGACCGGCCGGGCGGGTTGACCGGAGGGGCGGGAAGCGGACGACGAGGTCCGCGCCCCGCCCCTCCGACCGCCCGCCGGCCGCCAACGGCAAGGACGCACCCACCAAGGCCGCCACGACCACTGAACCCGCCCCCGGCAAGACGCGATCACATAGGCTCCGCGCCCAACGACACTGGCCCTGACTGGACGCGCGCCCACACGCTTCGCGACCAACGACACCACCGCCGCGCAACACGCGAACACATACGCTGCGCGACCAACGACACCGCCCCCGACGCGACACGCGCACGCGCGCTCCGCGACCAACGACACCACCGCCGCGCAAGACGCGAACACACACGCTGCGCGACCAGCGACACCGCCCCGACGCGACACGCGCACGCGCGCTCCGCGACCACTGACACCACCCCCGGCGCGACACGCACACTCACGCTCCGCGACCAATGGCGCCGCCCCGCGCGACACGAGAGCACATACACTCCGCGCCCCCTGACACCGCCCCCGGCGAGAAACACGCACCTACGCTTCGCGACCGCGTACGACACCCGCGCCGCCCCGCCGCACCGGCCCCGCGCGCTCCCCCGGTCGAGCACCGAGGCGACAGGCCCGACCGCCGCCACCCGCCCGTGGCGACAGCCCCGCCCCGTCCCCTCAGGTCATCGCCCTCCCAGCACCTCGCCGGGACGAAGCTCCCGAGAGCCGCCCCCGCCCTCCACGAGCGCATCCATCGGCCGCACGGCGACCACCCGACACCGATGCACCCCGGGCCCGCTTCACACCCGCGACCCTCCCGCGCGGCGGCCCCTCGCCCCCGAACACCGGGCCGAGAGCGCCCTCACACGCTCCCCACAGCCACGCCGAACACCGGACGATCCGTCAAATCCCCTTTGGTGCAAGCACATTGACGCTCCCCGGTCACGGTGATTCACTTCGTGGCTGAGAGCGCTCTCAGAGAACGGGGACCAGTTGACGGTCCTTCCCATTCACCCTATGCAGGGAGAGCCGTGTCCATGATTCCCTCTCGTCGTAGTGTGCTGCGCGGGGCGGCCGCTGCATCGGTGCCGCTGATCAGCGGCGTCTGCTCGGAACGGGCGTTCGCGTCGACCGCCGCCGGTTCGCACGGGTCCGGCGGCGGACAGGGCGGCGCCCGCTCCCCGCTCGGCCCGAACGTCATCGTCTTCGATCCGTCCATGAGCAACGCGTCGATTCAGGCCAAGGTCGACGCCGTGTTCGCGATCCAGGAGTCCAACCAGTTCGGCGACGAACGGTTCGCGCTGGCCTTCCTGCCGGGCACCTACACCGTCGACATCAACGTCGGCTTCTACACCCACGTCCTGGGCCTGGGCGCGAGCCCCTCCGACGTGGTGATCAACGGCCATGTCACCGTCGACGCGCAGTGGTTCGAGGGCAACGGCACCCAGAACTTCTGGCGCGCCGCGGAGAACCTGACCATCGTGCCGCCGGACGGACTGGAGCGCTGGGCGGTCGCCCAGGCCGCGCCGATGCGCCGCGTCCACATCAAGGGCAACATCACCCTGTGGCCGAGCCCGCCCGGAAACCGGTGGTCCAGCGGCGGCTTCCTCGCCGACAGCGTGGTCGACGGGTACGTCGAGTCCGGCTCCCAGCAGCAGTGGCTCTCACGCAACGACACCTTCGGCAGTTGGAACGGCTCCAACTGGAACATGGTGTTCGTCGGCACCCAGGGCGCCCCCACGCAGTCCTTCCCCGCCCCGCCGTACACCACCGTCGACCGCACTCCCGTGATCCGCGAGAAGCCGTTCCTCACCGTGGACCGCCACGGCTCCTACCAGGTGTTCGTGCCCGCCCTGCGCACCAACAGCACCGGCACCACCTGGGCCGGCGGCCCGGCCAAGGGACACACCGTCCCGCTCTCGCGGTTCCATGTGGCGGCGCCGGGCGACTCGGCCGCCACGATCAACCGGGCCCTCGCGTCCGGCAAGCACCTGCTGTTCACGCCCGGCATCTACGACATCTCCGCACCGCTGCGCGTGAACCGGCCCGGCACCGTGGTCCTCGGCCTCGGCCTGACCACCCTGCGCTCCACGCACGGCAACACCGTGATCGAGGTCGCCGACGTCCCCGGCGTCACCCTCGCCGGCCTGCTCTTCGAGGCGGCCTCCCACCACACCCCGGTCCTGCTGCGGGTCGGCGACGGCTGCAAACGGCGCCGGCACGAGAGCGACCCGACCGTCCTGTTCGACATCGTCGCCCGGATCGGCGGCGCGCTTCCCGGCGGCGCCGGCATCAGCGTCCAGATCGACAGCGACGACGTGATCCTCGACCACCTGTGGCTCTGGCGCGCCGACCACGGACTCGACGGCACCGTGGGCTGGACGGTCAACCCGGCCGACAGCGGCATCGTGGTCAACGGCGACCGCGTCACCGCGTACGGACTGTTCGTCGAGCACTACCAGAAGTACGAGGTGCTCTGGAAGGGCGAGCACGGCCGCACGTACTTCTTCCAGAACGAGCACCCGTACGACGTGCCCACCCAGACGGCATGGCGGCACGGCTCCACCCGCGGGTACGCCGCCTACAAGGTCGCCGACCACGTGCGCAACCACCACGCCTGGGGCCTCGGCAGTTACTGCTTCTTCAACCTCAACGCGGACATCTACACCGACTGCGCGTACGAGGTCCCCGACACCCCCGGCGTCGTCTTCACCGACCTCATGACGGTCTGCCTCAACGGGCCCGGTGGCGGTGGGATCCTGCACGCCATCGACAAGGCCGGCGATCCGGTCCAGAACGGCTTCGCCACGTACTTCATGAAGTCGTACGCGAACGGAACCGCCGGCGCCTGACGCAGGCGCACACCACCACGACAGGCCCCCGCCGAGGAGCGGGCGCAAGGGACGACCCGGCGTGGGTGGCGCGGTCGCGGTTCCGGCCGCCGCGCCACCCAGGTGCGTCCGCGCGCCCCGAAACGCCCTGTCCGCCGCCTGCCGAGCCGCCGTCGGCGACCCTTCCGCGCCAGAGTCGGTTGAAGCCTTGACCGCATTAGTCTGGTCCAATAGCCTCTGCCCCGCACAGAACTGCACAGGGCTCAACACCCCCAGCCGTCACCTGCGTTGATGAGGTAGCCGCCGGCCGGGGACGAGAGCCCGGCCGCACGCCGGGGCCCGCCTGGCCCCGGCAACCCCGGTGACGTCTTCGCCCCTCGTCGTCATCGAGATCCCCCCAAGGCGCGGGCCCCACCCACCGTTGACGGAGACCGACGGAGGCGGCGGGGCGAGCCACGCGCCCATGTCTCTTCCTCGGAGGCCAGACCTATGCAATTACGCTTCACAAGGGCACCGCGCGGGCGGATGAGAGCGCTCTCACTGATTCCCGTGGTCCTGATGACGGTGGCGGCCACCGTCACGACGGCCGTCAGCGCCCAAGCGGCAGTTCCCCCCACACCGTCGGGCTTCACGCTCACCTGGAGCGACGACTTCAACGGCGCGTCCGGCACCGGCATCGACCAGAGCCTGTGGAAGTACGACACCGGGCCGGGCAGCAACTTCGGCACCGGTGAGATCGAGACCATGACCAACAGCACCTCGAACGTCTACTACGACGGTCAGGGGCATCTGGTCCTCCAGGCGCTGCACTCCGGTTCCGACCCGAGGAGCGGATGGACCTCGGGGCGGGTGGAGACCCAGTCGGCGGGCTTCGGTGCCCCGGCCGGCGGCGTCGTGCGCATCGAGTCCGTCCTTCAGCAGCCCAACGTCACCACCGCCAACGGCGCGGGCTACTGGCCGGCGTTCTGGATGCTCGGCGCGCCGCTGCGCGACGGTGTGACCTGGCCGAAGTCCGGCGAGATCGACATCATGGAGGACATCAACGGCCGCAGCTCCGACTTCAGCACCCTGCACTGCGGGGTGAACCCGGGCGGCCCCTGCAACGAGTCGACCGGCATCGGCTCGGGTGAACGCGCCTGTTCGGGCTGCCAGACCGGCTTCCACGACTACGCGGCGGAGATCGACCGCTCGGTGTCGCCGGAGCAGATCAGGTTCTACCTCGACGGGAACAACTTCTTCACCGTCAACGCCAACCAGGTGGACGCGACGACCTGGTCCGACGCGGTCGACCACCCGTTCTTCATCATCTACGACCTGGCCATGGGCGGCGGCTTCCCGGACGCCTTCGGCGGGGGCCCGAACGCCTCCACGGTCTCCGGCGGCAAGCTCGTCGTCGACTCGGTGGCGGTCTACAACAAGGCGCCCGGATCCGGCGGCGGTGGTGGCGGCGGTACGACGAGCGGCCAGACGATCACCGGTCCCGGCGGCAAGTGCGTCGACGTGGCCGGTGACGACACCGGTGGCGACGGCACCGCGGTCCAGCTGTGGGACTGCCAGTCGACGGCCAAGGACCAGCACTGGACCTGGAGCGGCCAGACCCTCCAGACCCTCGGCAAGTGTCTGGACATCGCCGGCGGCAACAGCGCCGCGGGGACGAAGCTGCAGCTCGCCACGTGCAACAGCGGCGGCTATCAGAACTGGGTGCGGCAGACCGACGGTTCGCTGCGCAACCCGACGAGCGGCCGGTGCATCGACTCGCCGTCGGGTGCCACCGCCAACGGCACACGCCTTCAGATCTGGGACTGCAACAGCTCCGGCGCCCAGAACTTCGCCATCGGAACCCCGGTCTACGGACCGGGCGGCAAGTGCGTGGACGTGGCGGGTGACGACACCGGTGGTGACGGCACCGCGGTCCAGCTGTGGGACTGCCAGCAGGCCACCTCGCTCGACCAGAAGTGGACGTGGAACGGGCAGACCCTGCGCACGCTGGGCAAGTGCCTGGACATCGCGGGCGGTGTCAACGCGAACGGCACCCAGCTCCAGCTCGCCACCTGCAACGGCGGCGGCTATCAGAACTGGGTCGCCAACGGCGACGGCTCGATGTCCAACCCGACCACGGGCCGGTGCATCGACTCGCCTTCGGGTGCCACCGCCAACGGCACACGGCTCCAGATCTGGGACTGCAACAGCTCCGGCGCCCAGAAGTTCGCCCTGGCGTGAGAGGTGAGGAGACCCACGGCCCCTGGCCGTGGGTCTCCTCGGTCGGTCGCCTCGTCCGGGGCTGGTCCTAGAAGTCGTCGGCGCCGTTGCGGAGTTCGGGAGTCCAGTAGCCGGTGGCCCACTTCGCGGAGTCGACCGCGATGCCGTCGCCGCCGGGGGCCCTGACGGTGGCCAGGGAGCTGCTGCCCTGGACGCCCACGGAGAAGGCGATCACGGGCTCGGTGTTCTCCTCCTTGCCGCCGTCCGACAGCTTCACCAGGGCGTAGGCCGGTGCTCCGGCCGACAGGACGACGGGAGCGGCCGGCTTGCTCTTGGTCACGGCGGGCACGTTCTCCCGGTGCCCCTCGAGGAACTGGATCTCGGGGAAACCGTTCAGCCGGCAGCCGTGGCCCGAGGTGTTCTTGGCCGTCAGGACGATGTGCGTGTAAGGCGGGCCGTCCTGGTAGGCGGCGCTGATGGCGAGGTCCTTGGTCGCGCAGACCGGCGTGCCGCCGGCGGCCGATCCGGTACCCGAACCCGATGCCGCCTTCGAGCCGGAACCCGACGTCGAACCCGAACCCGATCCGGAGACGGTCGAGGTCGTGTCGGTGCCGGCGTTCTTGGCACTGCCCGAGCCCTGCGTGGACGCCGTCGAGGAGCCTGCCTCGGCGGAGCCCGTGGTCTCGGGGCCCGAGGACTTCACGCCGGAGCCGTCGGGGCCGCAGGCGGTGAGGGCCAGGGCGAGCATGGCCGTGGTCGTGGCGGCGAGAAGCGTGGTGCGGTTACGGATGGTGCTCACGAAGGTTCCCCCGAGAGATGCGTGCGGCGAACACCGGATCACCCGGCGCGCCGTCCCTGAACTGCTGACATGCATCAGTCTTGGGCCCGGCGCTCACGTGACGCTGACGTCGCGCTGGCGTACCGCTGACGCCCGCGGTGTGACCCTCCGCACACGGCTGTCGGCCCGGACGTCAGCCGTCGTCGGAGACCCGGCGCACCGCTTCCTCGTACCGTCTGCGGTAGTCCGCCCCGGGGCGCACGCGCAGCAGCGCCGCGAGGGCCCGTACGGCGCCCTCGTCGTAACCGGCGCGTTCGGCCTCCCCGGCGGCCCGGTCGAGGAGCAGGATCCCCTCGCCGTCCGCGCCGAGCGCGAGGTGTGCCTCACCGCTGACGGTCAGCAACAGCGCGCGGCGCGCCGCCTCCTCGTGCTCGGGGCCGAGATCGAGCGCCGTACGGGCCGAACGCAGCGCCTCACCGGGCCGGCCGGCGGCGAGCTGGATCCGGGCGAGGTGCTGGAGCGCGAGCATCTCGGTGTGCGCGTCGGACTCCTCGCGGGCCAGTTCGATGGCCCGGGCGCAGTTCTCCAGCGCGGCCTCGGTGTCGCCCTCCGCGGCTTCCACGACGGCGAGGTTGATCAGCGCGGTCGCCTCGCCGAGCCGGTCACCCGCCTTCCTGGCGAGTGGCGGCGAGAGTTCCAGCAGCGCGAGGGCCTCGGCCGGCCTGCCTTCCTCGCTCAGCACCCAGCCGAGCAGGGTGAGGACCCGTGATTCGGCGTACGGGTCCCCCTGGGCGCGCGCGCATTCCAGCGCGGTGTCGAGCAACGGCACCCAGTTGTCCCTCACCCGCCAGACCACTTGGGGCCATTGGAGCAGGATGATGCGCCAGGCGCGGTCGTCGAGACCGGCGGCGCGGGCCGCGACGACGGCCAGGGTCAGGTCGTCGCGTTCGGTGGCCAGCCAGTGCATGGCGGCCGCCCTGTCGGTGAAGTCCCGTACGGCGAGCGGCCGGTGGAAGCCGTCCGGCAGGGTGAAGCAGGGTTCGCCTCCCGGCTGCGCGGTGTCGGCGGCGGCGAGCGCGGTCGCGATGTAGTGGTCGAGGACGCCGGTGAGGGCTTCGCGCGCGGATCCGGGATCGAGGGTGCGGGCGTAGAGGCGTACCAGGTCGTGGAGTTCCCACCGTCCGGCCGCGGTCTCGGTCACCAGGTGGGCTGCGGCGAGGCGTTCCAGCGCCGCGGCGGCGACGCGGGGGGCGGTACCGGCGAGCGCCGCGGCGGTGAAGGGGTCGAAGTGCGAGCCGGGATGGTGGCCGAGGCGGGTGAACTGGTGCAGTGCGTCGGGCGGCAGTTGCTGCACGGTCAGGCGCAGCGCGGCGGAGACGCTGGTGTCGTCGACGTCGAGATACGTCAGTCTGCTCTGCTCGTCGGCGAGTTCGTCGGCGAGTTCGGCCAGGGTGCGTTGCGGCCGGCCGGCCAGCCGGGCGGCGGTGACGCGCAGGGCGAGCGGCAGTCCGCCGCACAGTTCGGTGAGTCTGCGCGCGGCCACCGGTTCGGCCAGGACGCGGTCCCTGCCGAGGACGCCGGCCAACAGCTCGGTGCCATCCTGCGGTTCGAGGCTGTGGAGGGCGATGACGCCGGCCGCCTCGGAGGCGATGAGCCCGTCCAGGCGGTGTCTGCTGGTGACCAGGGTGACGCAGTCGGCGCCGCTCGGCAGCAGGGCCCGGGCGGTGGCGGAGTCACGGACGTTGTCGAGCACGACGAGCAGGCGTCGCCCGTGGGTCAGCGAACGGAAGAGCGCGGCCGCGGCCGCCGCCGACTCGGGCACACGGCGTGGGGGCACGCCGAGCGCCGGAAGGAACTCGCGAAGGACTTCCGTGGGCGCCGCTTCGCCGGAGTCGCTGAAGCCGCGCAGATCGGCGAAGAGGAGCCCGTCCGGGAACATGGCGGCGTTGTGGTGGGCCCACTGCACGGCGAGAGCGGTCTTGCCCACCCCGGGCAGGCCGGTGACCAGGCACACGGGTGCCTCGGCCGCGGCGACCCGGGTCAGCTCGGCGAGTTGCGCCTCCCGCCCGCGGAAGACCCGGGGAGCACGCGGCAGCAGATCCCTGGGGTACGACAGGTCGACCAGCGGGGGAAGGGCGACCGGCCCGGACTGCGCGGACGCCGACACGGTCCCAGCGGTGGGGAGTTCGGACGCCGGGGGCGAACCGGCGTCGGACACGCCCTCGGTGGACACGCCCGCAGGCCCCCGCGACTCCGCCGCGTCCTCGGCACCTGGCGCCGTGTCCTCCGCCGAGGTGTCCGGCCCGCCCTGAGGGAGGGGGTCGCCCCGCAGGATCAGCGCATGCACCTGGGCGAGTTCGCTCCCGGGGTCGACGCCCAGTTCGTCGACGAGCAGCCGCCTGGTGCGGTTGAACCAGTCCAGCGCCTCCGACTGGCGTCCGGCCCGGTACAGCGCGTTCATCAGGGACGCCGTGAGCGTCTCGCGCATCGGGTGGGCGACCGCTACCGTGCGCAGGACGGCCGCGGCCTGGTCGTGTTCCCCCAACGTGGTGTGCGCGCGGGCCAGTTGCTCGACGGCCGCCACCCGTGACTCCTCCAGCGAGTGCGCGGCTGCCTGGAGCGCCGGGCCGGGGAACGTGCCCGCGAGGGCGGGACCCTGCCACAGGGAGAGTGCGTCCTTGAGCATCGCCATCGCGTCGCGGGCGTCCTGCTGCTCCTTGGCCAGCGCGAGGAGTTCCTCGAACCGGTAGGAGTCCAGCAGGGTTTCGGGCGACCGCAGTGCGTACGCGTCGCCCAGTGTGGCCAGTTCGACCCCGTAGTCGGCGGCGTCGCATCCGGCCAGCAGGGCCCGTATCTGCGACACATGTCCCTGGATGACGCTGCGGGCGTGCAGGGGTGGTGCGTCGTCCCACAGGCAGTCCGTCAGACGGGCCACGGACACGGGCGTGTTGACCGACAGCAGCAGGGCCGCGAGGAGGCTGCGGCGTTTGGCCGGACCCAGGGACAGCGGCCCCACGAGGGTGTCGACGGACACCATGCCGAGCAGCCGGAACTCCACAGGGTGAGGTCCCTTTCAGATGGGGGGGAATCGAAGGCACGATCGAAGCCCCAGGATATCGGGGGTACGGGGAGACCCCGACGAGGTACATCGGTCTCCGGCCACGGGACCGGCCCCATACGGGGGTGTCCCGGACAATCTCGCGGCAACAGCCCCGACCTCCGCAGACCCGTGTGCCCGTGTGCCCGCGGCGCACGAGCCGCACCGGCACGGACTCACGCACGAGGCGCTCGCGCCACACCGTCACGAAGCCGCGCACGACGTGCTCGCGCCGCACCGTCACGGAGAGGAACGACAGCCGGGCCGCCCGCCCGCGCACGGCTCGCGCGGCGGACGGCCACTTGGCTTCGACGACGAGGGCTGCGAGAGCGCGGCCACGCCGTCGTCTTCCTTCTCCTCCTCAGCTTCCGGCCCGGCAGCTCAGGACCGGGGTGCCCGCGCCGCCCGGCGCCGCGCTGAAACCGAAGCCCGTGGAGGCGCCGGCCGCGATGGCGCCGTTGTGGTCGGCGTTGTTCGCGGTCACCGCCTTGCCCGCCTGGGTGTAGGAGGCGTTCCACATGCCCGAGATGGTCTGGGCGCCCTGCCACTCCCAGGTGACCTGCCACGACTTGGTCGTCGTCGAGCCCGTGTTGGTGACCGTGACGTCGGCGTTGAATCCGCTGCCCCAGTCGCTGCTCACCTTGTAGGTGGCGGTGCATCCGCCGGAGCCGCCGCCGGTGCCGGAGGTCGTCGCGCTGACCGACGCGGACGCCGGGGAGGTGTTGCCGGCCGCGTCGCGGGCCCGCACGGTGTAGTCGTAGCGGGTGCCGGCGGTCAGACCCGTGTCGGTGAAGGTCGTTCCGGTGGCCTCACCTGCCTTGGTGGCGCCCCGGTAGACGTCGTACGCGCTCACCGCGGTGTCGTCGGTGGAGGCGTTCCACGACAGGGACACGCTCGACGCGGTGGTACCGGTCACGGCCAGTCCGGCCGGCGTCGAGGGCGCGGTCGTGTCTCCGCCTCCCCCGCCGCCCCCGCTGAAGCCCGGGGACTTGATGGACGCCAGGTAGCCGTCCTTCACGGTGTCCACGGTCTGCCAGTCGTCCTTGAGGATGCCTCCCGTGTCACCCGAGTTCGGATTCCACGACCAGAACGTCCAGTTGAAGCTGTCGGCCCCGTAGGTGCTGGTGGGGCGCAGATAGTCGACGAGCGCCGCGAGCCACTTCTGGTCGACCGTCGACTGCAGGGTGGTGCCGAACTCGCCGAGCCAGACAGGGGCGATGTTCTGCTTGAAGATGTAACCCCAGTACTTGTCCCAGACGGCCGGCATGTTCGCCGGGAACGACGGGTCGCTGAACCAGGGCTGCTGCGCGACGCTGGTGGCGTAGTCGTGGGCCGAGTAGACCACGCGGTTGGCGACGCTCAGCCGCACCGGCGCGGTGGCGACCCCGGCGAGATTGCCGCCCCACCAGGTGCTCTGACCGTTCACCGTCTGAACGCCCTCGACGAAGATCAGCAGGCTGGGGTTGACCGACAGGACCGCGTTGCCGGCGCGTTCCGCGGCGAGCCGCCAGTCGGTGCTCGTGTCGCCGCATCCCCAGCAGGCGGGATCGTGCGGCTCGTTGTGCAGGTCGATCCCGACCACGGCGGTGTTGCCCTGGTAGCGGGTCGCCAGGGCCTTGAGGTCGGTGATCCACGTCGTCTCGGGGACGGCCGAGGTGTACCAGAGTGCCGACTGGGCCGAGGAGTCGGGCCGATGACGGTCGAGCACGACCTTGAGGCCGATCGAGCCCACGTAGTTGACGATCTTGTCCATCACCTGGAGCGAGTTGAGGCCTTGCAGATCGGCGTTCATGCCGTTGGCGTAGCTGATGCCGTTGGGCTGGGTGCCCTTGAAGATGTCGTCGCTGTAGGGCAGGCGGATGGTGTTGTAGCCCAGGGACTTCATCTGGTCGGTCATGGACTTGTAGTCGCGTGACCAGAGGCCGTGCGCCACGTAGTTGGACGTCTCGAACCCGAACCAGTTGATGCCCGCCATGCGCACCGGCTGGTTCTGCGCGTCGAGGATCCGGCGGCCCTCGGTGTGCCAGTACCCGGCGCCGGACACGGCGGCCGCGGACGACGGGGACGAGGGAGCGGCGGCCGCCCGCGCGGGCACCGCCACCGTGAACGGGACGAGGGCGGCGACGGCCGCCGTGAGGAGCGCGACCAGGGCGCGCCTGACGCGGAATACGGGTGGGTGACGCATGGTGGGGGGGTCCTCTCGGGGTGGGAGCGCTCCCATCCTTGGGCGCGCGTCTCCGATAGGGCAGGCGGAAGGGCGCCCGGCATGGCGGCTCCCGCCGACCGGCAGGAGTGTCCCGCTCCCGACGGCCGGCTCGTCGAAGCCGGACTGCGCACATGGAAGCCACTAAGCGTGTTCGCGTCAATACCCCGCGCGTCGATCGTGCTCGTCCGTGGAGTTGTCGGCCATGGACGCACCCCGTTCAGGCCAGGCCCGCGCTGCTCCGGACACGAGGGGCGCATCGCCGCCTTCCGGGATTCCGCACCGGAGACCACCGAGGCCTCCCGTACGGCCACACCCGCCGCGACCTGGCACGCGGTCCGCACGGCCTGCGAGCGAGTCGGCTCACGAAGTCCGGGAATGACGTGCCGTCAGCAGCCCATCTTTCGCAGGGGTGTTGACATCCACAACTTGAACGCCGCACCTTGGGAGCGCTCCCACATTTCAGTCCCGTGTCCCGGCCGTCACATCAGTGACCGGGCACCGTCCACGCGGCGGCGAGAACACCGGCCCCACGCCCGGACGGCGCCACGGCACGCTCATGTGCGGTGGCCCGCCGGCTCCACCTTGCGCGACGCACACGAACGCACCTTCGTCATGCCCGAACGCAACACCCGTCCGGCGGAGCTCCGTCCGGCGTGCCCGAGCCGCGGCACACCGGATGTCCGCCGGCGACCCGCACGCCGACCGTACCCGCCTGCTCTCCCCAGGAGATGGCCGATGCCTTCCCGTAGACCCGACTCCACCCTGCGCCGAAACGGATCGAAGCGGACCGCCGCTCTGGCCGTCGGCGCCCTCCTCGGCGCCCTGTCCATCACCGCCCTTCCGACCACCGCGACCGCGGCCGCCAAGCTCGACAACCCCTATGTCGGCGCGAAGGCCTACGTGAATCCCGACTGGTCGGCCAAGGCCGCGGCCGAGCCGGGCGGTTCGGCCATCTCCAACCAGCCCACCTTCGTCTGGCTCGACCGGATGGCCGCGATCCAGGGCACCGCCGACGCCCGCGGTCTCAAGGCGCACCTCGACGCGGCGAAGGCGCAGGGCGCCAACCTCGTCCAGCTGGTCATCTACGACCTGCCCGGACGGGACTGCGCCGCGCTCGCCTCCAACGGCGAACTCGGCCCCGACGACCTGGCCACGTACGAGAGCAGCTACATCGACCCGATCGCGGCGATCCTCGCCGACCCGGCCTACGCGAGCCTGCGGATCGTCAACCTCATCGAGCCGGACTCCCTGCCCAACCTCGTCACCAACGCGGGCGGCACCGCCGGCTCCACGACCCAGTGCGCCACCATGAAGGCGAACGGCAACTACGAGAAGGGCGTCGGTTACGCCCTCCACACGCTCGGCGCCCTGCCCAACACCTACAACTACATCGACGCGGGCCACCACGGCTGGCTCGGCTGGGACAGCAACCTCACCCCGGCCGCCCAGGAGTTCAAGAAGGCGGCCACCACCAGCGGCGCCACCGTGAACGACGTGACGGGCTTCATCGTGAACACCGCCAACTACTCCGCCACCAAAGAGCCGTACGTGAAGGTGACGGACACGGTGAACGGCCAGACGGTGCGCCAGTCGAAGTGGATCGACTGGAACCAGTACGACGACGAGAGCTCGTACGCGCAGGGCCTGCGCACTGCGCTCGTCGCGCAGGGCTTCGACTCCGGCATCGGCATGCTCATCGACACCTCGCGCAACGGCTGGGGCGGTTCGGCCCGGCCGACCGGTCCCGGCCCGACGACCAGTGTCGACGCGTATGTGGACGGCGGCCGTATCGACCGGCGCATCCACGCGGGCAACTGGTGCAACCAGAGCGGAGCGGGCCTCGGCGAACGCCCGACGACCGCCCCCGACACGGGAATCGACGCCTACGTGTGGGCCAAGCCGCCGGGCGAGTCCGACGGGGCCAGCCAGGCCGTCGCCAACGACGAGGGCAAGGGCTTCGACCAGATGTGCGACCCGACGTACACCGGGAACGCGCGCAACGGGAACAACCTCACCGGAGCACTGCCCAACTCCCCGCTCGCCGGGCACTGGTTCTCCGCCCAGTTCCGTCAACTGCTCGCCAACGCCAATCCGCCGGTGAGCGGATCGGGTGGCGGCGGCGGTGACACCCAGGCCCCCACCGTTCCCGGCGGCCTCACGGTCGGCACCACGACGAGCAGCAGCGTCTCGCTGAGCTGGAACGCGTCGACGGACGACACCGCGGTCACGGGTTACGACGTCTACCGCGACGGCACCAAGGTCGGCAGCGCCACCACCACGTCCTACACCGACAGCGGGCTCACCGCGTCCACCACCTACAAGTACACCGTCAAGGCCAAGGACGCGGCGGGCAACGTCTCGGCCGCGTCCACGGAGGTGTCCGCCACCACCAAGGCGTCGAGCGGCGGTGGCGGCGGAGGCTCGACGGGCCTCAAGGTGCAGTACAAGAACAACGACTCCACCGTCGGTGACAACCAGGTCAAGCCCGGTCTCAAGCTGGTCAACGGAAGCACCGCCGCGGTCGACCTGTCCAAGGTGACCGTCCGCTACTGGTTCACCGGTGAGTCCACCTCCGCCGGCTACCAGACCTTCTGCGACTGGGCACAGCTCGGCTGCTCCACGGTCAAGACCTCGGTGACCGGGGTGTCCCCGAGCCGCACGGGCGCGGACCACTACCTGGAGGTGGGCTTCACCTCCGGTTCGCTGGCGGTCGGAGCGGACAGCGGTGAGCTGCAGCTGCGCATGGCCAAGTCCGACTGGTCGAACTTCGACGAGTCGAACGACTACAGCCGGGGCACGAACACCGCGTTCGCGGACGCGGCGAAGGTGACCGTGTACGTATCGGGCACCCTCGTCTGGGGCACCGAGCCGTAAAGCGTACGGAAGTGACCGGGGGCCGGGGCGGTGACGCTCCGGCCCTCCGCCGTCCGCTCCCCGGGTGCGCGGCGTGCGTGCGGCCCGGACTTCACAGGGCGGCAGGCCCCGTTGCCGCAGATCCGGGGCCGCCGGGAAAGCGGGTCCGATCGCTCGCCGGGTGGCGGCTCGCGGCCGGTACGCGGAGGCGCACCGAGTCGGGCACCTCGAAGCCCGGGAAGCGGCATGGCGCCGCGCCACCCGCCTGACCGCATGCGTGAGCGCCGTGCGCACGCGAATCGAAGCCGAGCCGCATACCCGGACCCGAGGTGACCGCAGCTCAGATCATCAGGGCCGGCAGGACGGCCGGACGCTGAGCAACTCGGTCCGCAGCACGGGCGTGCCATCGACAGGTGCCGGGTCTTGCGCAGTCGGCTCGATGCCACCGGCAGCGATCTTGTCGAGCGTCTTCAGGCCGGCGGCACCGACGGTGCCGAACACCGTGTAGTTGGGTCGCAGCGCGGAGTCGCCGTAGACGACGAAGAACTGCGAACCGTTCGTGTTCGGCCCGGCGTTGGCCATCGCCAGCAAACCGCGCCCGTAAAGGCGACGGACGCCGGTCGGGTCGCTCGGCGCCGGCGGCAGGTCCACCGGCAGTTCGTCCTTGTACTCGTACCCCGGCCCGCCCTCACCGGTGCCGGTCGGATCGCCGCACTGCAAGACCTTGAGCGTCGGATACGCCGTCAGCCGATGACACACCGTACGGTCGTAGAACCGATGCCGCGCCAGGTGCACGAAGCTCTGCACCGTGCACGGCGCCTTCGCCCGGTCCAGACTCAGCGGGAGCGGGCCCTGGCTGGTCCGGACAGCCATACCGATCGTGCCGTGACTGGGGGTGTGCCGAGGGTCGGGGGGCAGGGGAACCGGCCGCGCCGCCGGCTCGTCCGGGGTCTGGGTGTACTGGCAAGGGCCGTGCGTGGTTCGCGGCGGGGCATCGCCGGCGGAGGCGGTGGTGCTGCCACCGGACACGACCAACGCCGCTGCCGCCAATGCGGGTATGAGAGTTCGTTTCATCCTGCACACCCTCCAGAAGATCGCCGGATTTCGGAGCGGTCGCAGCCTAAGGCGCGTCTCAGCGGGTGAGAACCGGCCCGCAAGCCACATCCGCCTCCCGTCTTTCGGCCCGCGGTCGCAAACCCCTTAGCCGCCCTTCCGTGAGCTGAGCTGGTACGTCTCGGCATGGTGGCCGCACGCACAGTTGAGCCCTGAACTATGGTGCCCCACCACATACGCCTACGACCTGTGCGTTCCTACCGTGTGCCGACACGTACCCGTCCCCACCGCACACGAGGAAGTGGCGCACATGGCCTCCGCAGCATCCGCTCCCCCGACACCCGCCAACCTGAAGCGCATCGTCGCCGCCAGTCTCATCGGCACCACCATCGAGTGGTACGACTTCTTCCTCTACGGCTCGGCCGCCGCCCTGGTGTTCAACAAGCTGTTCTTCCCCGACTCCGACCCGCTCGTCGGAACGCTGCTGTCCTTCCTGACGTACGCCGTCGGGTTCGCGGCCCGGCCGCTGGGCGCGCTCGTGTTCGGGCACTACGGCGACCGGCTCGGCCGCAAGCGGCTGCTGGTGCTGAGTCTGCTGCTGATGGGCGGCGCGACCTTCGCGATCGGTCTGCTGCCCACGCACGCGACCGTCGGCGCGGCCGCCCCCGTCCTGCTCACCGCGCTGCGTCTGGTGCAGGGCTTCGCTCTGGGCGGCGAATGGGGCGGTGCCGTCCTGCTGGTGTCCGAGCACGGCGACGCGAAACGGCGCGGGTTCTGGGCCTCGTGGCCGCAGACGGGCGCCCCGGCGGGCCAGCTCCTGGCGACCGGCGTCCTGTCCCTGCTCACGGCCACGCAGTCGGACGCCGCCTTCGTCTCCTGGGGCTGGCGCATTCCCTTCCTCCTGTCCGGTGTACTGGTCATGGTCGGACTGTGGATTCGTCTGTCCGTCGACGAATCCCCTGTGTTCAAGCAGGCGTTGGCACAGGCCGAGGCCCGCAGGAAGGCCGGGACCCCCGGTGCGGACGCCTCCGAGAGGCTTCCGCTGGTATCCGTCCTGCGCCACCACTGGCGTGACGTGCTGATCGCGATGGGCGCCCGGATGGCCGAGAACATCAGCTACTACGTCATCACCGCCTTCATCCTCGTCTACGCCACCACGTCCGCCGGTGTCTCCCGGCAGACCGCGCTCAACGCCGTACTCATCGCCTCCGCCGTGCACTTCGCCGTCATCCCGGCCTGGGGCGCCCTGTCCGACCGCATCGGGCGCCGCCCCGTCTACCTGCTCGGAGCCGCCGGCATCGGCCTCTGGATGTTCCCGTTCTTCTCCCTCATCGACACCGGAGGCTTCGCGAACCTCGTCCTCGCCGTCACCGTCGGCCTGATCCTGCACGGCGCCATGTACGCGCCCCAGGCCGCCTTCTTCTCCGAGATGTTCGCGACCCGGATGCGCTACTCCGGTGCCTCCATCGGGGCCCAGTTCGCCTCCGTCGCGGCGGGCGCGCCCGCACCGCTCATCGCGACGGCCCTGCTCTCCTCCTACGACAGCTCCACGCCCATCTCCCTCTATGTGATCGGGGCGGTGCTGCTGACCCTGATCGCCGTGGGCTTCGCGAAGGAGACCCGCGACCGCGACCTGTCCGCCGTCGAGACCGTGACCGACGATCAGCCGTCGCCGGTCGCGCCGGCCGACGCCCGAACCGTCTGACGGCAGACCCACGCCCCCGATCCCCGTACGCGATGCCGTGTGCGGGGATCGGCGCCGTCCCGCGGGTTCATCTCTGTCCGTCCGACGACAACCGGTGCAGTCTCAGGGCGAGTTGGATCTCCAATACGCGGGCCGGACTCTGCCAGTCGTCCCCGAGCAGGCGCCCCACCCGCTCCAGCCGCTGGGCCACGGTGTTCACATGCACATGGAGGGCGTCCTTCGTGCGCGCCGGACTCATACCGCCGGCGAAGTACGCGTCGAGCGTGCGCAGCAGGTCGGTTCCGCGCCGTTCGTCGTAGGCGACGACTCCTCCGATGGTCCGGCCGACGAACCCGGAGATGTCCCGGTCTCCCGCGAGCAGCAGGCCGAGGAAGCCGAAGTCCTCCGCCGCCGCGCCGTCTCCGGCCCGGCCGAGCAGGCACAGCGCCTCCAGACAGCGCTGCCCCTCCGTGTAGGCCGCGGCCACCGCTTCGGGGTGGGCCGCGAGCCGGTCGACGGGTGCGGAGGCACCCACGGTCACCGCCTCCTGGACGGCGGTGCCCAGCTCCTTGGCCGTGCGGCGGGCCAGGGCCGTCGCCGTGTCGCCGGGCCCGAGCGGGAGCAGCAGGACCGCGCCGCCGTCACGGGTCGCGGCCAGTCCATGGCGGGTGGCGGCGAGATGGGAGGCGGCCGACCACAGGCGTCTTCGCGCACCCGCCTGCCGGCCGGCATCGGCGGACACGGTGTCGAAGCGGGCAGCCAGCACCACATGGGGGCCGTCGAGATCGGCGTGCAGCCGCGCCGCCCGTTCCCGCAGCAGCTCCGGATCGCGGTCCCGGGCGTCGAGCAGGTCGTCCAGCAGTTCGCCCCGCACCCGCTGTTCGGCCTCGGAGGCCGAACGTCTGGCGAGCAGGAGCAGTGAGGTCACCATCCCGGCGCGCTCCAGGGTGCGCTGGTCGACGGGATCGAGGCCCGGATGCCCACGCAGCACCAGCGCGCCGAGCAGTTCGCCTCCGGCCGCGACCGCGACGACCCAGTCGTCGCCGTGCGGTACGGCGTGACCGGCGGCGCGGGCCGCTTCCACGGCCGTGGTCGGTGTGCCGCCCGGCTCCGTGAACTCGACGGTGCCGGCCAGGACTTCGGAGACCGCGGCGGCGACGTCGTCGACTCCGCCGCCGCGCAGCACGAGTTCGGCCAGCCGGTCGTGGACGTCGGAGGCTCGCTCGATCACCGCGCTGCGGTCGCGGATGATCTCGTTGGCCCGGCCGAGGCGGTCCAGGGCGGAGCGTGTGTCGGTCAGCGCGTTCGCCGAGTCGATGGCCGCGGCCGCCAGCGCCGCGAACGAGCCGAGCAGTGCGATCTGTTCCCGCTCGAAGACCCGCGCCCTGCGGTCCGCGGCGAAGAGCACGCCGATGACCTGGGGCCCGATCATCAGGGGCACACCGAGAATCGCGACGAGTCCCTCGTCCTGCACGCCCGCGTCGATGGTCCGGGTGTGCCGGAAGCGCTCGTCCTTGAAGTAGTCGTCGGTGACGTACGGGCGGGCGGTCTGTGCGACGAGGCCGCCCAGTCCCTCGCCCATGCCGAGCCGCAGCTGCTGGAAGCGTGCGGCGACCGAGCCCTCGGTGACCCGCATATAGGTGTCGCCCCTGGCCGGGTCGTTCAGGCTGAGGTAGGCGATGTCCGTGCCGAGCAGTGACCGGGCCCGCTGCACGATCGCCCGCAGCACTGCGTCCAGGTCGCGCAGACCCGCGAGGTCGTGCGCCGTCTCGAACAAGGCGGAGAGCTCGGCCTCGCGGCGGCGCCGTCCCTCTATCTCCGTGCGCACGCGCAGAGCGAGCTGCTTGGCCTGTTCGAGTGCGGCGACGTGACGGTCGGGGAGCCCCTCGGCGCGGGCGAGCAGTACCGGCTGCTCATAGGCGTCGGCACTCGCTCCCCGGGCCAGGAGTTCCAGGAACGGCGCTTCCGCGCTGTCGGCGGAGCGCTCGGCTGATGGCAGGTGATCGCGGGACATGGCAACAGGATCGCGCATCCGCGGGCGGCCCCGGCTGCCCTGTGGACAACTCGGCTCCGGCCCGCTCGGGAGGGGTCCGGCACCGCGCTCGGCGCAGGTGGGCCGGTGCTCGCGGGGCGGACGCCGGCGGCTCAGTGCGCGGTCCAGCCCCCGTCCAGCGCCAGTGAGGTTCCGCTGATGAAGGCTGCCTGCGGGCCGCAGAGATAGGCCACCGCCTCCGCGACCTCCTCCGGCTCGATGAGCCGCTTGACCGCGCTGTCGCGCAGCAGGACCTCGGTCAGGACCCGCTCCCGCGGAATCCCGTGCGTGCGTGCCTGATCGGCCAGCTGCTTCTCGACGAGCGGGGTGCGCACATAGGCGGGGTTCACACAGTTCGAGGTGACTCCGTGGGGCGCGCCTTCGAGGGCCGCGGTCTTCGAGAGCCCTTCCAGCCCGTGCTTGGCGGCGACGTAGGCCGATTTGAACGGGGAGGCGCGCAGCCCGTGGACGGAGGAGATGTTGACGACGCGCCCCCAGCCCTGCCCGTACATATGGGGAAGCGCGCCGCGGATGAGCCGGAACGGTGCTTCCAGCATCACGGTCAGCACCGTGTGGAACACGTCGGGCGGGAACTCCTCGATGGGGCGGACCAACTGCAGCCCCGCGTTGTTCACGAGGACGTCGGTGCCCGCCGCGGCCTGTTCCGCCGCGTCGAGGTCGGTGAGGTCGAGGACGTGCGGTTCGACCGTCCCGGTCAGGCCGTGCCCCTGTTCGGCCAGGGACTCCAGACCCCCGGCGTCCCGGTCGACCGCTCTGACCTTGGCTCCGGCGGCGGCGAGCCGCAGCGCGCAGGCGCGGCCGATGCCGCTCGCGGCACCGGTGACGAGCGCGGTACGGCCGCCGAGGTCGAGTGGGGAGACGTGGGGGCCCGGAAGGGCGCTGGGCGCGGTCATATCCCGACCCTAGGCAGCGCCCCGGCCCCGACCGATGTGGTCAGCACACACTCTTCAGGGTCAGGTGGTGGGCTGGAACCATGTGGGTTCATCGAGGAGCGCCTGCTTGATCCGCACGAGCGCGTAGTCGTCCAGCTTCGGCAGGGCGTCCACGGCGAACCAGCCGACCTGGAGCGACTCGTCGTCGTTGACGCGGGCCTCGCCGCCGACGGCGCGGCAGCGGAGGGTGGTGTCCATGAACTGGCAGACATCGCCGTTGGCGAAGGTCACCTGCCCGCCGGCCTGGATCATCACGACGCGCTCGACCTCGATGTGCACGGCCGTCTCCTCGTACACCTCGCGCACCGCGCAGGCCGCGGGCTGCTCGCCCGGCTCGGGGATGCCGGAGATGAGCGCCCACTTGTGGCTGTCCGAGCGCTGGCCGAGCAGAATCCTGCCCTCGTCGTCGAAGACCACGGCGCTGACCCCGGGGAGCCAGAGGAGCTGGTGGCCCGCGAAGGCCCGGATCGTACGGATGAAGTCGGGAGTAGCCATGGCCAAGACCTTATCCGCGCGACCCCTCACCTCGACGCACCGGCCACGGCGCCCGCCTGCGGGAAGGGACGGTACGGCGTCCGGGGCCGCGCCGCACCATCAGCAGCCGACCCCGGAAACCTCGCCGCCGACGCGGCCGCCCGTCCTACGCGCCCGTGTTCCGGCGCGAGCGGACCGCCGTCGTCGCCGCCCAGCCGAGGCCGCCCGCCGCAATCAGCACGAGGACCATCTCCGGGAGGATGCCGAGCTTCGTGGCCGGGGTCTGCGAGGAGCGCAGCGGCACCTTCTGGACCAGGGAGTCGGCGACGAACATGCCGGTCTTCTGGGTGATCTTCCCGTCGGGCATGATCACGGCGCTGACACCGCTCGTCACGGGCACCGTGACGGTGCGGCTGTGCTCGACGGCGCGGATGCGGGACATGGCGAGCTGCTGGTAGGTCATCTCGCTGCGGTCGAAGGTCGCGTTGTTGCTGGGTACCGAGATGATCTGCGCGCCGTCGGTGACGGTGCTGCGCACGGCCCAGTCGAACGCCGCCTCGTAGCAGGTGACGAGGCCGACCCCGGTGCCGTTCATCTTGAACACGCCCGGCTTGGTACCGCGGCTGAAGTCCTCGCGGACCATGGTGGTCCAGTTCTTGTTGATGGCACCGAGCAGCGGGCGCAGGGGGAGGTACTCGCCGAACGGCTGGACCTGGCGCTTGTCGTACGTGCTCGTGGGGCCCTTCACCGGGTCCCACAGGATCTGCTCGTTGTAGATCTTGCCGCCCCGTCCGACCACCGCGCCGACCGAGATGGGGGCGCCGATCGCCTTGGCCGCTCCGTCGATCACGTAGCGGGCGTCGGGGTTGGCGAAGGGGTCGATGTCGGAGGAGTTCTCCGGCCACAGGACCAGGTCGGGCTTGGGCTTCTTGCCCGCCCTGACCTCGGCGGCCAGTCGCTCGGTCTCGGCCACGTGGTGGTCGAGGACGGCGCGCCGCTGCGCGTTGAAGTCGAGTCCCGCGCGCGGGACGTTGCCCTGGATGAGGGCGACCGTCGCCGTGCCGTCCTCCGCCTTGTCGCTGACCAGCATCCGCGCGGCGAGCGCGCCGAGGACCGGGACGGCGATGCTGAGCAGCGCCACGACGGCGGCGCCGCGGCGCAGGACACCGCTGCCGCGCCGTTCGACGACGAGACGGACGATCTCGTACAGCCCGAAGCCGCAGAGCACGACGCCGAATCCAAGGACCGGAGTGCCGCCGACCGCGGCGAGCGGCAGGAACACGCCGTCGGCCTGTCCGAAGGCGATCTTCCCCCAGGGGAAACCGCCGAAGGGCGCACGCGCGCGTGCCGCCTCACCGGCGATCCAGACGCCCGCGGCCCACACCGGCCACCCGGGCAGCCGGGAGACGAAGGTGATCCCGGCGCCGACGAGCGCTATGTAGATCGCCTCCACGGCGACGAGCGCGAGCCAGGGGCCCGAGCCGACCTCGACGCCCGTCCAGACCAGCAGCGGCAGGAGGAATCCCAGGCCGAACAGATAGCCGAGGCCGAGACCGGCCTTCCAGGAGCGACCGCGCAGGGTCCAGGCGAAGACCGCGAAGGCCGGCAGGGCCAGCCACCACAGGGTCCGTGGCGGGAAGCTGACGTACAGCAGCACTCCGGAGAGCGCCGCGGCGGCGGCCGGGACGAGGCGGCGTACCAGGCGGGACCCGCGCGAGGCGGGCACGGCCTGGGGTTCGAGCTGTTCCGGCTCGTCTACGGTGGTTGCGGTGGCGGTCACTCCGGGAGTGTACGGCGCCTGACCTGGGCGCGGACAGCTCGGCCTGTCCGGTCCCGGCGGGCGGAACAGCGTTCGGCGGGTCGCATCGCACGGATCAGCCGTAACGTTCCTTCACAGCCGCGCCGACTGCCCCACCCGGGGCTGCCGTCAGCTGGCCAGGCCGGTCTTGTCGGCGCTCAGACGGCCACGGATGACCTTCACGGCGGCCTCGGCGTTGTCCACGGTGATCGTGAACGTGTGGCCGTCGCCCAGGCGCAGGACCATGGCCTCGCCCCGCCGGACGATGACGGCGGTTCCCTGCTCGGGGCGCCAGCGGTATCCCCAGCCGCCCCACTGTCTCGGGGTGACCTGGGGCGCGAAGTCGGCGCCGACGACCGTGGAGAGCGGGATGCGCCGGCGCGGCACACCCATGTGGCCGCAGCGCACCTCCAGGCAGTCCTCGTCGACCTTCACGGCGACCTGCACGAAGGCCAGCGTGCCGAAGAGGATGAGCAGTCCGGCCGCGATGCATCCGACGACGGACATGACCAGGGGGGCCGTTCCCGACGCCGAGCCGGAGGTGACGGCCAGCTCGATGCCGAGAGCCAGACAGGCCAGGCCGCCTATGGCGGGCAGCCACTGGACACGGTTCCTCGCACGCCCGGTCCAGATCTCCGCGCGCGGGGAGGTGTCGCCGTGGGGGTGGTCCCTCATGCCTTGAGACTACTCAGGTTCCGCTGCGCGGGCACCGGGTCGCGGAACGTGACTGCGCCGGGTGGACGAGAACGTTCCGGGGCTCGGTGACTCAGTGTGCGGGGCTGACCGCCGAGAGGACGCGGCCTTCCTCGTAGGTGAGCGCCGTCGCGGGCAGGGCGCCCTCGCGTCCGCCCTGGAGCACCGTGACGGCGGACGTGGCGGGCGCCGTGGGGTCCGGCAGCTCGCCGATCCGGCGCAGCGCCTGGGCGGCGACCGCTCCGGCGGAACCGTGCAGGACGAGCGCAGGGCGGCCGGGACGCTGCACCGCCGCGCGGATGCGCTCGGCGACGAGCTCGTAGTGGGTGCAGCCGAGGACGACGGCCGTCACGTCCTCGGGGGTGTGCGCGGCGGCCGCCTCGATCGCCGCGTCGATGGCCGCCTGGTCGGCGTGCTCGACGGCGTCCGCGAGTCCCGGGCAGGCGACCTCGGTGACCGCGACCCCGCCGGCGAACTGCTCGATCAGTCCCCGCTGGTACGGGCTGCCCGTGGTGGCGGGCGTCGCCCAGATCGCGACGGGTCCGCCTCCCGCGGCGGCGGGCTTGATGGCCGGGACGGTGCCGATGACGGGCACCTGCGGTTCCAGGCGGGCGCGCAGCGCGGGCAGGGCGCGTACGGAGGCGGTGTTGCAGGCGACGATCAGGGCGTCGGGCCGGTGCAGTGCCGCGGCCTCGGCGACCGCGAGGGCCCGCGCGGTGACGTCTTCCGGCGTGCGGGGTCCCCAGGGCATGCTGCCGGGGTCGGAGGAGAGGACGAGATCGGCGTCGGGCCGCAGTCGACGCACCGCGGCGGCAGCAGCGAGCAGTCCGATTCCGGAGTCCATGAGCGCGATCTTCACCCGGTCACCATAGACGATCCGTGTTGACGGACCACTGGCGTGGGGCAGACTGCGGCAGGTGAGCGCCCTCGTGTGGATCGCCGTCGGATCGCTGGCCGCCTGGCTGTGGCTGCTGCTCGGCCAGGGCTTCTTCTGGCGCACGGACGTCCGGCTGCCTCCCCGTCGTGAGCCGTCGGACTGGCCTTCCGTCTGTGTCGTAGTGCCGGCCCGGGACGAGGCCGCCGTCCTGCCCGAGAGCCTTCCCACGCTCCTGGCGCAGGACTATCCGGGACAGGCCGAGGTCTTCCTCGTCGACGACGGCAGCTCGGACGGCACGGGAGAGCTGGCGCGTGAGCTGGCGCTCCGGCACGGCGGGCTGCCGCTCACCGTCGGCTCTCCGGGAGATCCGCCGGCGGGCTGGACGGGCAAGCTCTGGGCCGTACGACACGGCATCGCGCTGGCCCGCGCGCGGGAGCCCGAATACCTCCTGCTGACCGACGCGGACATCGCGCACGCGCCGGACAGCCTGCGGCTCCTGGTGGCGTCGGCCCGCACGGGCGGCTTCGACCTCGTCTCGCAGATGGCGCGGCTGCGGGTGGAGAGCCTGTGGGAACGGCTCGTCGTCCCCGCCTTCGTCTACTTCTTCGCGCAGCTCTACCCCTTCCGCAGGATCGCCGTGAAGGGCTCGCGGACGGCGGCCGCGGCGGGGGGATGTGTCCTGCTGCGCGCGGACGCCGCCGAGCGGGCGCGGATCCCGGACGCCATTCGCCATGCCGTGATCGACGACGTGGCGCTCGCCCGGGCCGTGAAGCGTGGCGGCGGCCGCATCTGGCTGGGGCTGGCCGAGCGGGTGGACAGCGTGCGTCCCTATCCACGGCTGCACGATCTGTGGCGGATGGTCTCGCGCAGCGCGTACGCCCAACTGAGGCACAACCCCCTGCTGCTCGCCGGGACGGTGGCCGGGCTCGCCGTGGTGTATCTGGTGCCGCCGGTCGCCCTCGTGGCGGGCCTGGCCGCGGGGAACGCGTGGGCGGCCGCGGCCGGGGGGCTCGCCTGGCTGGTGATGACGGCGACCTACGCACCGATGCTCCGTTACTACGGACAGCCCCTGGCGCTCGCGCCCCTGCTGCCGTTCACCGCCTTCCTCTACCTCCTGATGACGGTCGATTCCGCGGTGCAGCACTACAGGGGACGCGGCGCGGCCTGGAAGGGCCGCACCTACGCACGCCCCGACGCCGCCCTCGACGACAACTAGCGACGGACAGGCAGAAGCGCACGCGCGCGGCGGTCACTTCCTGCCGGGTGTCCAGTTCATGCCCCAGCCGTAGGCGTGGTCGACGGTGCGCTGCGGGCTCACCCCGCGCGCGGGGACGAGGTACCGGGCCTCGCGCTGGACGAGCAGATCGGCGCCGTTGCCGGTGATCAGGGCCAGCGCGCAGACCGTGGAGGGCACCGTGCACTCGTCGAGGGAGAAGTCGATGGGTGCGCCGTTCAGCGGCTGGAGGGTGACCGTGGCGTGCAGGTCGGCGAAGGAGCGCGCGCCTTCGTAGATGGTCACGAAGATGAGGATGCGCCGGAAGCTCTGTTTGTGGTCGAGGTTGATGGTGAGGTTCTCGCCCGTGGCCACCGCGCCGGTGCGGTCGTCTCCGTCGAGCTGGATGTACGGCGGCTGGTGCACGGCCCCGAAGGCGTTGCCGAGCGCCTGGACGACTCCCTTGCGGCCGTCGGACAGCTCGTACAGCGCGCACAGGTCGAGGTCGAGGTCCGCGTGCATGGCGACGGCCCGGCCGCGTTTGCTGCCCCACCCCGAGAACTGCTTGCGCACCTCCCAGTTGAGGTTGACCCGCATGACGCCGCCGGTGCCGCCCTGTTTGGCGAGCGAGACGGAGGGCGCCTCCTTGGTGAGCGTCACCTTGGAGAGCCGGACGGGCGCCGGAGGGGCCGCGGGCGGCTGATGAGCGGCGTAGGACTGCGGAGCCACAGGTGACTGCGGCGCCACGGGCGGCTGCGGGGCCCGGGGCGGCTGCATCGTGAACGGCGCGGCCGGCTGCGGCATGGTCACCGGGGGTGCCACGGGAGGCGGCGGGCCCTGTACGAGGGTGGCGGGCCCCTGCGGCGCGGCGGCGGGCGGTGCCGTGTGCTGCGGCTCGTCCACGGTGATCCCGTAGTCGGTGGCCAGCCCTTCGAGGCCGCTTCCGTACCCCTGTCCGATGGCGCGGAACTTCCAGGCCCCCTGCCGACGGTAGAACTCGCCGAGGACGAAGGCGGTCTCCACGGTCGCGTCGGTGCTGTCGAAGCGGGCGACCTCCGTGCCGGTGCGGGTGTCGAGCACCCGTATGCAGAGGCCGGGAACGCGCCCGAAGGTGCCTCCGTCCGCGGAGGCGGCAAGGACCACGGTCTCGACGGCGGGTTCCGCGCGCGTGAGGTCGACGAACAGGGTGTCGGTCACCTGGCCGCCGTCGTTCCGCTTGCCCTCGTGGCGGACGGCGCCCGAGGAGTGCGCCGGCTGGTTGTAGAAGACGAAGTCTCCGTCCGAACGGACTTTTCCGGCCACCAGCAGAAGGGCGGACGCGTCGACGTCGGGCACCCCGTGTCCTGAACGCCACCCCAATTCCACCTTGAGCGCGCTCGTCGGGACAGGAACATTGGATCCCTTAGGCATTGACATGTACGCCCCCATCGCGTGTCTCCGCACCGGTGCGAGTCCCGAACGGACCGCCGGCTCCACTCTCGCCAAACCTAATCCCCAGGTCCGCCCACTCCCATGACTCGCGCAGGAAGATCCTGGTCAACCGCCGGTAACCCGTCCAAGACTCGGCCTTTACACGATCTCAACCATCATTGACGTCCTTTTTTGCCAAGTTCGCTCGCATTGGGGATCCCGCGTCACCGCAGACACGGAAAAACAACCCTCTTATCGGTCTCCCCAACCAGCACATCGTGGGCTTAACTTATGTGCCATGACCTCCCCCCGCTCCACCTATGGCGGCGGTTACTACTCCGCCTTCCAGGACACCCCGATCTACGACTCCCTCGTCGCCGAGCGGGGTACCCCTCAGATCGCCCCGATCCGGGTCCCCTCCGCCTACGACCCGGGCAGCAACAACCTCCCGGCCCTTCCGTCCGCGCTCCCCGCGCTGCCGGCCGGCCCGTCGTCCTACGGCTACCAGCCGAACCAGCAGCCGTCCCCGCTCCAGCAGGCGCCGGCTCCGTACATCCCGCAGCAGATGGGCGCGCCCCGGGGCTACCCCAGCCCGCAGCCGCAGCAGCCCCGCCCGATGGCGCCCGGCACCGGCTTCGAGGCCATGCGCCCCGCGGCTCCCCGGCCCGCCCCGGCCCCGTACCAGCAGGACCCGTACAACGGTCAGCAGTACCGCGGGTACTGACGTCACCTGGGGGTTGATCTGCGGGTTTCCCCTGTCATCAGCCCCTCTGGGCCGTCGTGGGGCCGTCATCGGTGTCCGGGCCGCCTTCGAAGGCCCGGTTCACCGCTTCCCGCGTTCGCTTCTCGCTGCTCGGCATCAGGTGGGTGTAGGTCCGCAGCGTGAAGCCAGGATCGTGGTGTCCCAGGTACTCCGACAGAGCCTTGATGCTCTCCCCCGCGTCCAGCAACACAGACGCGTAGAAGTGCCTCAGCGTGTGCATGCCGTTCACCCGGCCGCGCGGAACGTTCGCCGCGTCGAGAGCAGGCCGCCACGCCTTCTCGTTGAAGACGTGGCGGTTCACCGCGCGGCCCTCGGCGCTGCGGAAGAGCACTGATGCCGAGACCGGCGGGCCGTCGACCGTCCGCCAGGGCAGCGTCACGGCTGCGGGCGGGTAGCGCTCGCTGTGCACCTCCAGTGCGCGAGCGACGTTCTCCGGCAACGGGACGGTGCGCGCCTTGCCTCCCTTGGGCAACGCGAACACCTGACGTCCGGCGATGAGTTTGACCTGCCGGACGATGTGAACGACACCTTCAGCGAAGTCCACGTCGTCAACGGCCAGGCCGAGCACTTCGCCCTGCCGCATGCCGCACCCGCCGGCCAGATCCACCATCGCCCGGTACCGCTCCGGCAGTCCCGAACGCACCGCCAATACGCGCTCACGCCCCCAGGGCACAATCCGGCGAGGTTCCGGCCTGGGCGCCTTCACGGACGACGAACGGCACGGGTTGTGCGGGATCAGGCGATCGTCAACGGCAGCCGCCAGCATGGCGTTGAGGTTCGCGAAGATGACCCTCTGATAGGCGGACGAGAGTTTCCCGTCTTCGAGCTTCCGCAGCCACTCACGGATGTGGATCGGCTTCAGCGAGTCGAGCGAGCGGCTGCCCAGGTACGGCAGGACGTGCAAGCGAATGCGCATCTCGGTGCTCACGAGGGTGCTGGGGTCCAGGGTGAGGGAAGCCAACCACCGTTCGGCATGCTGCCGCACGGTGAGGCGGCCGGCCCGCGGGTCGATGTACTGCCCGCGCGTCATGTCCGTCTCGATCCCGGACAGCCATTTCTCGGCGAGGCGCTTCTGTCCGTCGGGGAAGCTCTTGGACTTCTCGGTGCCGTCAGGGCCGATGTACCGGGCCCGGTAGCGCAGGCCGCTGCCGTGGCGGTCGCTCTTGGCGCGGACGGTCTTGCCGTCAGGGTTGGTCTCGGTCTTGAACCAGCGGTCTTGAATGTGGCCGGCCATGTGGCGGTGATCCTCTCGACACGCAGCAGGGAGAGCCGCTGATCAGCGGCTCTCCCTGCTGTCTGTGGTGGCTGTTGGACTAGGCGGCGTCTTGGCCAGCGCTCTTGCGTTCGGCCACGTGGGCGAGCACATCGGCGGGGTCGAAGCGCAGGTGCTTGCCGATGCGGAATCCGGGCGGGCCGGTGCGCTTCTTGCGCCACTGGTAGACGGTCTCTTTGGGCACTTCGAAGATCTCAGCGATGTCGTCGGGGGTGAGGTACCGATCGGGTAAGCCGCCGCGGAGCATGGCGCGGGGGTCGGGTTGAGCGGAACGGGTTCGGCTCATGGGGTCCTCGGCAGTCGAGTCACGGCTCTGTGGGCTTCGGGTCGGGAGCCTGCGTGTGTCCGAGGCTCGGATTTCTGCGTCACCGCGTCATCAGCGTCATCTGAGGCTCTGATCTGCGGTTTTGGGTGACGCGGTGGATCGGCCCTGCGTCACCGGCTGCGTCACCGGGTGACGCAGGTGACGCAGGATGACGCAGAGCCAACCGTCTGCGTCACCGCTGTCGCCGCAGGTCATCGGGCATTTCCCGGGCCGGGTGACGCAGGTGACGCAGCGTCTTCCTACTTAGGACAAAGAAGGGGCTGCCTGTAGTGCTTGGGTGCGCCTTACAGAGCGAAGAAGGAGCCGCTGCCCGGCGCAACCCTTGGGCGGCGTTCCGCCGAACAGCAAGAGGAGCACGCCCTGCAGCGGCCGGTGCTCCTCTTGCTTTTCGCCTGGGCGTGCGGTCGCGGGTCAGAACACCTGCGTCTGCTCGTGCGGAGGCACGGTCAGGGCGACCGTGCGGGTCATTTCGAGGTAGCGGCCCGCCTTGGTGCGGCCCGAGTCGATGAGGACGCCCCGGGCCGCCAGAGTGGGTTGGAGGCGCTTGAGCCGGTCGGAGAGGACTTTGCCAGTGGTCGGCCACCCTTTGGGCAGGGGACGGCACTCGTCGCCGCTGTAGAGGCTGCTGAGGCAGGACAGCCACTCCGTGGATGTCATCTGCTGCGCGGCGCCGGGCTCGATAGCCTCGGCGTGCCGGAGGACGGTCTGCGCGAGGAGGTCACCCTCGATCACGTCGTCGTTCAGATCGTCCAGACTGGCCCGGTACGCGGCCAGCGCCCCGAGCCCGGTCGCGGCGTCGAGCTGCGCGCACAGGTGCGCGAAGTCCGCCATCCGCAGGTCGGTGGGGGTCTCCGCTTCCACAGCGCGGACCTTGACCGTCAGGTCCAGGAGCGAGCCGAGGACCACGGGCAGCACCTCGGCGTAGTCCGCCCACAGTTCGGCCTCGGTGCGCCGGACTCGGGGCCGCTCCAAGCGCAGGGGCAGGAGCCGTTCCGCGAGGTCGGGCCGGATCACTCCGACGTCGATTCCGGTCAGGAGCAGGGGCCGGCGGTAGCCGACGCGGAACACGTCCCCGTCGGTGAACAGCGCCCGCTTGACGCTCTCGGCCCCGGTCACGATGCAGCACATCGCATCCGACAGGTCCGGCGTCATGTGCGAGAGGTTGTCCAACGCGGTGACCCATCCGGCCGCCACGGCCGCGATCAGGTTCTCCTCGTCCTTCGGCGCCCGCCGCAGGTCACCGCTCATCCCCTCGATGATCCGAGTCAGCATCCGGCCCCCGGTGGACTTCCCCGCGCCCTGCGGCCCGGTGAGGAACGGCGCCGGGACCGGCACGGACGGACCGAGACAGCCGATCAACCACGCGATGGCCAGGCACTCGGTCTCCGCGTTGGCGAAGTTGCACAACCGCATCAACAGATCGATGCCCTTGCCGTCGGTGTCCTTCGCTGGCAGCGGGAGTTCCCCGGTGAGCTGCGTGCGCCGCCAGCAGACTTCCCGCGGGTCGGGGGTGAGGATGTCCCACCCGGTGGGGTGGATACGGACGGACTGCCCGTCGTCGCGCCCCAGGTCCAGCCACGTCGCCCCGTCGAACCCGGGGGCCACGCGGATGTGCACGGCGTGCGTGTCCTCGTACAGCGCGAGTGCTTCGATCAAGTCCAACGCCTCCTTGAGCGCGGTCCCGTTGAACACGCCGACCCCGTCCCGGTACATGCCGACGATGAGTTCCTGCCTGTGGCTGCCCGTGGTGCCCTGGGAGCGCATCGGCCTGGCCACGGGGTGGCCGTTGCGCTGCGCGTACACGGTCCCGTCGGCGGTGCGGAAGTACCGGAAGTGGCTCTGTGCGTAGTCCGCGATGATCTGACGGGCGGGGTTCTTCTCGTCATCCGACATGACTCAGTCCCAACGTGGTCAGGGCGTTGGTCCACGCGTCCGTGCAGTGCCGGGCCGATTCGCCCTTGGCCTGCGCGGCGGTGAACAGCCGCGCGGTGTGCGCCTCGGTGAGACAGCCGCAACGGCCGTGCGTCGACAGCACCGCCAGAAACGTCCGGTAGACGGTGGCGTGCACCGCCTCCCGGGTCCCGGTGATGCGCTGCTCCGCCATGGCGATTCCACGGTCCAGATAGGTGGGCGTGCGGTGCGGGCACGCCTCCCGTTGGCCCCCCAGAGGAACTGAGAGCCCCTGTGGCGGCCTGCGTGGGGACGACGGCTCCTTTACTGCAAGGGCCCGCACAGCGCCGGGGAGAGCGACCGTGGCGCCCGCGCCGGGTCCGAGCCAACGGGAGTACGCCATAAGGGACTTGATGTCGACGCCGGGCCGGACCGCGTTGGCGGACGGCAGGGTGCCCCGGTAGATCCAGTGCTCGCCCCGGGTCGTGGTCACGGTCCTCGTGGCGGGCAGGTTCTCGCGGGCCCACCGGATGGCGGCCTGGTCGTCCAGGTCGACCACGGTCACCCCGGCGCCGCCGGGGTGATAGGCGAGCGTCGCAGCGCTCCGCCACGCCGGCGCCCACGCCGGGGAGCCGATGACGCCGGGGTCCGTGGTGGCTGCGGCCCAGCCATGGCACGGCGCGAAGCAGGCGCAGGGGCCCGGGGTCCTCATGTTGGGCCGGCCGCCGCAGACGTTCTTGGCGCAGGCCGGGCAGTTCCCGAACGGCACCTTCCCCACCCTCAACGGCAGCACGGGGACGCCCCGAGTCGCGAGGCGGAGAGCGGTGCGCAGGTGCTCGCTCATGCCGCCACCCCCAACGTGCGCGAGGCGAGGAAGGCGCGGCCGATGAACTCCGTGTAGGCGGGCGGGATGGCCTCGGTCAGTTCCTCCCGCACGTCCGTCCACGTGATGCCCATGGCGCCTTGCAGCTCCGCCACGGTGGGCTTGCCGCCGCCGTTGCCGTACGCGGCGACGTATGGCCCGTCGTAGAACCGGCCGTGCCGGTAGCCGCGCACGCGGCCCCGATGCGGGACGTGCGCCGGCTGCTCGATGCGCCAGCCGCCCAACTCGAAGTTGCGGTGCCGGATGACCCCGAGTCCGAACATCTCGCCACACAGGGTGAGGTCCTTGCGGATCTCCGCCCGGCCGTTGGGCTGCTCGATCACGTACGGCAGGCCGGTGCGGTCCAGAAGCTCACGGGTGGGCGCGACCAGGTCGACGTGCGTTCCGCCCCATCCCTGGGAAGCGTTGGTACCCACGGTCAGCGCGCACCCGTGCTGGCACGGTGGGGAGGCGTGCACGAACGCGTATCGGTGGATCTCACCGGAGGAGATCAGGGCGGCGAGGTAGGTGAGTGCGTCGCCGTGGTGGCGTGGGAAGGGGTAGTTCGAGCGGTCGGCGATGTCGCAGCCGTCGACCGCGAACCCGGCGCGGTGGTAGCCCATGGCTGCACCACCAGCACACGAGAACAGATCCAGCAGACGCCGTCGGGACACTCGCCACGAAAGGGCGGCGGGCGCCGAGGGGCCCTCGCCGAGAACGCGCAGTTCGGTCATGCTGTAGGTCTCCTGTTCTGCTACGTCGGGATACGGAGACCGAGGGCGGTGGGCTGTCCTTGTCCGGGAGTGCCGCCGCCCTCGGGCGCAGCTAGTTGAAGTGGTTGCGCTTGATCACGGCCTTGCGGATGTTGACCGTGTTGCCCCTGCCGCCGCTGATCGCGCGGGCGGGAGTGCGCAGGGCGAGGACGATGACCGCGACCCAAACGAGCGCTCCGCCGCTGATTCCGGCGGCGGCGCTGACGATCTCGCCCACGCCGTAGCCAATCCCGGCCGCGAGGGCACCACCCCCGAGCCCGGCACCCAGGAAGCGTTGGGCGAGCGGGTCCAGGAGCGGGAGCGGCGTCAGGTCGCGCGGCTCGGTGGCGAGGGTCGGGGCGGGGGCGAGGTGCTTGGGCATGGGAACCATGCGCCCGTAGGCGTCGGGCACCCACACCACCGGCCCGCGTTCGGCGGCCAGTTCGACGGCGGCCGGGGTCGGCGCGTACAGGGTTGGTGATGCCGGGTCGTACGTCACGTCGGTCCGCAGGGCGGGGGCGCGTCCGTTCACGGCGGTCTCCTTGTCTAGCGGCCGGTGTCGGCGAGGGCGCTGGTCACCGCGGTGACGAGTTGGTTGACGGTGTCGGCCGCGCCGGTGTCGGCGAGGTAGAAGCCGAAGAGCATGGCGGCGACTGCCGCGCCGCCACCGAGCGCCCGGAAGCGCAGCAGCAGGGCGAGGACAGCGGCGAGCAGCAGCACGAGCGGGATGGTGAGGACCACGGGTGCCTCCGATGGGTGGTCAGCGGGTGCGGTGCCGGTAGGCGCGTTGTCGGCACGCTGGTGAGCAGTAGCGCGGCGGGCGCCCGGTGGCGGCCACGGTGATCGGGCTTTTGCACTCCGGGCAGCGCTTGCGACGGCCGCGGGCGCGGCGGGTTTCGTCACCTGTTTCGTCACGCAGTTCCGGGAGCGGCGTCGCGTCATGGGTCGTGATCTCCCACAGAGCGCGCGCCACGTTCTCGGTGCCGAGCGTGCGGCGGGGACGGCTTGGGGCGTCCCAGCCAGGGCGCGCGGGCAGGTCAGCGACCTTGCGCCAACCGGCGCCGCGGAGGCTCGCTCCGGTTTCGCCGTCCTGGGTGTAGGTGATGGCACGTCGGTAGCCCGCGCTGCGGGCGGTGCGCCACGCAGCTGCGTACAGGGCGGAGCAGGCGTTCGGGGTGCCGTCCGTTGCAAGGCGGGTGACCTCGATGGTCAGCCCGTTGTCGAAGTTGCGGCCAACGGGACGGCCCACGATGGCCACCCCCACTAAGCGGCCGTCGTCGGTCTGGACACCGAGAGAGAACTGATGCCCTTGCGGCGGGTCATGGTGGCGATGGTGCTCATCGACATACGCGCACGCGGCCTTCCACTTCATGGGCCGAACGTGCAGCCGCCGCGCGTCGGGTGGGGTGGTCATCGGGTGCCGGCGCGGTAGGTGCGCGCGGCGCGGTTGTAGATCCAGCGGCCGACGCGTATGCGCTTGCCGGTGGCGTGGCAGCGTCGGCAGTCGCGGCCGCGGCGGGTCCTGCCCTTGCGGTCGGTCTTGAAGGCGTGGCCCATGCCGTGGCACTTGCGGCAGTCGCCGAACGGGCTCAGCCAGCACTTACCGACGTAACCGAACGTGACAGTGAGCAGGCATGCGACAGCGAGGACGGGAAGGCTCATCAGGGGCCTCTCGGAGGGGTTTTCGAGGGTTTCGCAGATGGGCCGCTACGTGCTAGCAGCCTGATCAGGTGCGGTTTGGGTTGCTAGCAGGGTTGCTACCGGTAGCGACGTGTGCCGCTACCGGTAGCACCCTCGGAGACCTATCCGGCGTCCCGCTTCTGGTTGCGCTGTGTAATCGCGGTGGCGATGTCGTCGCGCTTGATGCCGCGCTTGTTGACTTGTTCGCCGTCGATGCGCCGGCTGATCTGCCCGGTGCCGATCCCGAACGGCTTGAGCGCGGCCGTGAGCGCTTCCGCCTTCGGCTTGGGCTCCAGCTCCGCCCACGGGCCGTAGGTGTCGGGGCGCAGGTCGGCGAGGCGGTCCACGATGGTCTCGGACCACACCTTGGCCTCGCCCTTGCCGAGGACAGCGGCAACGTCGTCCAGGATCGTCGCGGACGTCTCCGGGGCCGGTGCCTCGCCGACCGCGTCGCCGGACAGCGTGCCCTCGGCCTCGCGCAGCGCTGCGGCCCGGGTCAGGATGCGCTCCGCGTCGCGGCCGTCGGCGAGGTAGGTCCGTACGATCCCCGAGTCGTCCGACATGCCCTTGAGCAGTCCGACGCCCTTGTGGGACTTCAGGAGCTTGGACGCGTCCAACCCCTCCGAGTACGAGCCGGCGCCGAGGATGGTGTCGGAGACCTGGTAGGCGCCGACCCGCAGGGCGAACCGGGCCTGATGCTGGTCACGCAGCTCCGAGGGGCACGCCTTGTCGTCCGGCTTCTGCGTCGCCGTCATCACCGAGACGCCGACCGCGGGGGCGACGCGGGCGAGGTAGACCATCAGGGACAGGATCTCTTTGCCGTGCTCGGGGTGGGTCAGGTACTCCTGCACCTCGTCCACCACGAACAGCGTGAGCGGCATGTTCAGCTTCCGGTCCCGGCTGATCTCCGGGGTCAGCTTGCCCTCCGGGCAGATGTGCAGCGGCAGTTCGGAGAGCCGGTGGTAGCGGTCCTCGACGTCCGCCTTCAGCTCCCGCAGCGAGGTGAGCAGATGCGCCACGGGGTCGATGCCGTTCTTGGGCACGATGCCGAACCCGATGCGGTGCGCGACCAGCGCGAACTTGCGCCAGTCCGGCGACGCCTTCCCGTCGAACACATACAGGCGCACGTATGGGTCCAGCGCGGCGGCGAGCGCGATGGTGCGGGCGGAGAACGTCTTGCCCTGCCGGGGCACGGCGCCGACCAGCAGCGACAGCCACAGCATGGTGGCCATGACCGCGTTGCCGCGCTCGTCCACGCCCCACGGGAACGGCTTCCAGAAGTCGACCCGGGTCGCTCCCAGCAGCGGCGACTTGCCGGACGGGACGGCGAGCGGGTCGCGGTCGGCGATCCAGTACGACACCCGCCGGCCGCTCGTCTCGTCCTTGTCCAGGAAGAGCTGAGTTGGGGCGATGTCCATGCCGGAGGCGAGGCGGCCGTGTGCCTTCATCGCGTCCTCGAACGTCTTGCCGTAGGGCAGGTCCACCACGACGCGCCATCCGTCGCCGTCGCGGCCGATCGGCCGGGGGAAGGCAACCGTCTGATCCTTGCTGGTCAGCCCGGCCACCTCGTGCGCGCGGATCACGATGTCCGAGGACAGCCGCCGCTTGCGGAACGTCACCTTGGCCATGTCGATCAGCGGCCGGTCCGCAGGTGCCCCGACCGCGCCGAGGGTCGTGGTGAGGGTGGCCATGGCCAGTAACAGCAGCCACGATGGCGCCATCACGTAGAGGGTCAGGGCGGCGGCCAGGCCGACCATGGACGCGATGGCCGCGACGATGCCGCGCAGTCGGACGCGGTCGTTGCGCTGCCGCGACAGCTTCAGGTACTCGGCCGCGTCCTCGGCGGCCACGGCCGCGAGCCGCAGCGTCTTGCCCTCCGAGTCGAACACCCACCGGCCGGTTGCGGTCGACCAGCGCCACGCGCCGCGCGGCGCGTACAGGCAGATCTTCGGCGTGTAGACCAGCGGCAGACGGACCGCGTGATATCCGACCACGGCCGAGTAGTGGCGCACCGCCCACTTGCGGACGGCCGTTCGCTGGTCGGGGAGTTTGACCCAGTCCGGCAGGACGGGAAGGCGGGTCTTGTCCCGCTCCTGCATCCATTCCGCGGCCGAGGGCGGGTAGACCTCGCGCGGCGGGTCGACCGGGGCGCCGTCGTTCAGGCCGTCGGCCTCCGGGTCGTCGGTGTCGGGGAGTTCGGCCTCCCACTCGCCCGGCTTCACCACGCCCTCACTCGGGGCGGTCGGGTCGGGGTCGGTCTTCTTCTTCAGCGGGAACGGCAGCACGTCGGCCGTCGGCTGTTCGGTGCCTTCCGGGTCCCCGGCGGGCGTGAAGGTGGTGGTCTCGGTCACGATGTGCGTACTCCTTCGGGAGTCGACGGGTCCGGCCGGCTTGCTGTGGAAGGTCGGGCGGCCGGTCCCGGGGATGTAGGGCAGTTCAGGCAGCGCGCTGTTCTTCGGGATAGGCGCAGGTCACGCACGATCCGAGCGAGGGCGGGATGACGTATCCGGCATCCCGGTGGCACTCGGGGCAGGTGCGGCGGGCGCGCATCATCGCGGCGTGGGCCTGCCACCGGCCCGCGGTCATCGGGCGGACCGGCTTGGCGAGGTCGACGCGGTACAGATAGGCGACCAGCGGCGGGCGCCGGCGGCGCGGGCGTTCGAGCGTCGCGGCCACCTGCTGACCACCGGGCCGCAGGTTCCGGGCCCGGAGTTGACGGCGGGTGGCGTAGCCGTCCGGGGCGAGGTGCCACCGGAAGACAGGCAGCGTGCTCACGCCGCCCCGCGCCGTCCCGGACGACGACCGGCAGCCGACCCGAGCAGCCGCCCGAGCCGGGCACGGCGAGAGCCGAACCGGCCCGACCGCTTGGCCGCGTACATCGCCTCGTCCGCGCGACGCATCAGCGCGGACAGGTCCTCGCCCGGGTGGTCGACGGCCCGCACCCACCCCAAGGACACCGTGGTGTGAACGTCGGGGGCGGTGTCGACCGGCCGGGCGAGGACACGGGCGAGGGTGTCCAGCCGTTCGGCGGCCGTGCCGTCGCGGTCGATGACGACGGCGGCGAATTCGTCCCCGCCCAACCGTCCCGCGACACCGCCGGGGCTGGCGCCGTGGGCGAGCCGGCCCGCGATCGTGGTCAGCAGCACGTCACCGGCCGCATGGCCGTGAGTGTCGTTGATCTGCTTGAAGCGGTCGACGTCCGCCAGCACGACCACGGCGCGCGGGTCGCGCAACAGGCGACGGGCCCGACGGGTGAACGCATCCCGCGTCCACAACTCTGTGAGCGGGTCACGGCGCGCGGCCGTCAGACGTCCGTGCAGCCACCGGAGATGTACCGCCCACCCGAGAGCGGGCACGGCCGGTAAGAGGGCGGCGAGGGTGTTCACGGCGCCACCACCGTGGTGGCGCGTTCGGCGAGCAGGGCGTCACGCAGCATGCGGGCGTTCGCCGGCGACGTGCGCAGGGCCCGGCGGATGCCCTCCCCGGTCACCTCAGCGTCTGCCCATCCGGCCGTCGCCTTCCGCGCCTCCGCCATGAGTTGATCGGGAGTGCGGCGGGTGCGAGGCGACTTGGCGGCGACCGGGACGCGACCCGTCGCCCGACGTCGGGCGGGCGACGCGGCCGGGACCGAGCGGACAGGTGTTGGAGCGATCGGGGCCGGCTTCATCACCGGGACGACCGCGGGCATCGACTTCATGCCGCCGCCCGACTTGCCGAGGTCGACCGGCAGCGGATTCGGCACCGTGAGCCGCGTCAGAACAACCGTCGGCGTGCCCGATCCGAGCAGGTCAGAGGTAGACCGTTCTCGACTATCTTCGGCCAATTCCTCCGCATTTGTGACGACAGGAAGGGCCGGGGTGGTGGCACCGAACATCGAGGCGAGCGCAGCGTCCGCGCCGTCCGTGATCCGGTCGCGCTGCACGTCCAGCAGCCTCGATCCGAGCGCGGCGTCCCCGACTCCGACCTTGCGGGCGAGTCGCCACGACGCCCGATCGGACCGCTTCCGGACCCGGTCGACGGGGTGGTGGGCGGCACGGGCCCGGTGGTAGGCGAGAGCCTGCACGATGTCCGCCGTGCGCCGCTCGTGCTCCGCGTCGCGGCCATCGGTGTGCACGACGATCCGGCGGGCGAGGAACGCCATGCCCTCCGCCGACACCGACATGCCCATCGGGGTCAGGGCGTAGACGACCGTGCGGCCCGGGTCCGGTGCGGCCATGGCGCCCATGACGGCGGCGGCAGCCGGCAACGCCCACAGGCCCACCCGCACGACGCGCGGGGAGGACTGCCCCAACATCGTCAGCCCTAACAGGACCAGGGCGAGCACGGCCGTGGCGCCCTCGCCGGCGCCGAGGGCGCCGAGGGCGGTTCCAGTGCCGTAGGCGTGTCCGATGTTGCTGTACGTGCCGATACCGCCCACCACGCCGGTGGCCAGCATGGGCCCGAACGCAGCTGTCAGAACACTGATCTGAACTTTCGTCAGCGGCTTCCGGGCCGTGTTCATGCCGCCTCCCCCGCCATCGACAGGTGGCCGCGAGCGGCACGCAGGAACGGGACGGTGCGGGTGAGCGCGTCGGCGTACAGGGCGTCCCAACCGGCGATCTCGTCACCGGCCTCCGCCTCCGCCCGCAGGTCGGCGAGGACGTCGCGAGCCGCGTCCTCACGGGCGGCGCGATCGAAGTCCGTCTCGGACTCCAGCGGGCCCCGGAACAGGTCGACGTCGATTCCGAGCGCCAGTTCCGCGAACTCGGAGTCGCCGTGCGCTTCCTGCCCAGCGACGAAAGTGCGCATACGCATGGTGGATCTCTCCATTTCAGGTACGTCGGGATGGAGGCCGGAAGCGGCGGGATGTCCTTGTCCGGGAGTGCTGCCGCTCCGGAATGTGCAGTGCCCCGGGGCGGATTCGATCCGCCACCTCGCGGCTTGACCGGGGCGTTTGTCGTGCAGTGGCTCTACTCGTTGTCGTCGTCCTGGGTGTTGGCGCTGGCGCCCATGACGACGTCGCCGTGGACGATGCCGCCGGCGACGGCCACCTGGTCACCGAGGACCACGGAGCCGCCGAAGGTGATGACGCCGTCGCCGAAGTTGAAGACGGCGCCGTTCTGGCTGTCGCTCATGTGCTTCTCCTCTGCGCTTGGCGAGTGAAGTGGCCTTGAAGTAAGGGGCGGGCCCTCGAAGGTGCTCTGGAATTCAGATCGAGCGATGCCACTCACCGCCCCGAAGGGCGGGTCAGGGCAGGACACCCGGCCCGACATGGGCGGTCGGGATGGTGACCCGCACCCATCGACCACCTGTGGTCAGGTGGCTGGGTCGGCACACTCTTGAGTTCTTCGCAGGGCGGAATCCGGGCCGTGCTCTCCGGACCCTGCATAAGGAACATGTATTACCTGTTCCTCATCTTGCAGAGGAAGGTTCACCCCGTCAAGCTCTGCAGCTTCGTGGAGTTCGGCGGACCCTCGCGCTCGATGTACCTACAGACTGTCGTCGGCGCCGACGACGAGCGACTTCGCACCTGTACGACTCAGGTCGTTCTTAGCTAGCGTGAAGTCGTACCAAGTCGTCCCGAGCGACAGGAGGTTGGACGTGGCGAACGAGCGACTACGCGGCGCGATAGTCGACTTAGGCCTGACCCTCGATGAGGTCGGCGAACGTCTCGGTGTTGCAGCCAAGACGGTAGAGCGCTGGATCAACGACCCGGACCGCAAGCCGTACCGCCGCTTCCAGTACGCGACCGCGTCACTCCTGAAGTGCGAAGTCTCGTATCTCTGGCCGGACGAACAGACGTCGGCCGAAGTGACTGCCACCGGCAACGCGGAGTTGGTCAGGCTGTATCCGCACCGATCCGTCGTGATGCAGACCCTTTGGACGAACCTGTACTCGAAAGCCACCCGACAGTTCGACCTACTTGTGTACTCGGGGTTCTGGCTCACCGAGGACGCGACGTTTCACCGCATCGTGAAGGAGAAGGCGACCGACGGGGTACCCATCCGCTTCATGCTGGGAGAACCCGAGTCGTCGGCTGTGGCTGTGCGGGGCGAGGACGAAGGGATCGGCGCCGCGATGGCGGGCAAGATTCGAAACGCCCTCGTCAACTACGGCCCACTGTTCAGACTCCCCGGTGTCGAGTTCCGCTTGCACGGCACCACGCTCTACAACTCGATCTACCGGGCCGATGAGGAGATGCTGGCGAACGGTCACCTCTACGGGGTCGGCGCTTACATGGCTCCCGTCCTCCACCTACGTCGCGTTCCAGGCGGCGAACTCTTCGACGCCTACGCTGAGAGTGTTGAGAAGGTATGGGAGTCGGCTCGCCCGATCTCCTCACCCGCCGACTGGGAGGGCGCACGCTGATGAGCCGGATCGATTACTTCCGCGACCCGAACGCTCCAAAGGCCAACTCCGTGGTCCCTTCGGTGACAGCAGTGGTCCGCGACGATGCAGGACACTTGTTGCTCATCCACAAGACGGACAACGATCTTTGGGCCCTGCCCGGCGGTGGCCACGACATCGGCGAGCGCATCGCTGACACGGCCGTTCGTGAGGTCCGAGAAGAGACCGGTATCGACGTCGAGGTAGACAACATCGTGGGGCTCTACACCGACCCTCAGCACGTGTTGGCGTACGACGACGGCGAGGTCCGGCAGCAGTTCTCCATCTGCTTCCGTGCCCACCCGGTCGGCGGTTCTCTACGGACAAGCAGCGAATCGAAAGAGGTCCGCTGGATCTCTCCGGCGGACCTTGACGGGCTGGACATCCACCCTTCGATGATGTTGCGCATCCGGCACGGTCTCGCTGATGCGCGGCAGGAGCCCTACATCGGCTGACGGCCGACGGAGGCGTCTGCCATCCGGTCCCCGACACGCTTCGACGCAGCATGGATCTCGGGGGCTGCGCGCTGGATGAAACGACCGACGATCGTGTCCGGGCCGTATCGGTGCACGATCTCGTCCAGCCGCTCAGCCGGCGTCGTCTGCGTCCCGTCCGGCGTGGTCGTCATGTCGCAGTACAGCAAGGCGTCGACCAGGCCGGGCCGCTCTAGCTCGAACTCGCCCTCAAGTTCCTGACGAAGGCCGCGTTCCTCCGCTTCCAGCAAGGCACAGGAGTGATGCGCCACGAGACGAACAACCCGTTCATCCGCACCTTCCTGATCTCTGAGGAATCGCGCGCCATCCAAGGGATGGAAGCCCGTAGCGGCGATGGCCGGCGAGTAGCCGATGTCATGCAGCACGGCGGCGGCCTCCAACAATTCCGCGTCGTCTCCCAGGATCGGTCCCAGGAACCGAGCGCGCTTGGCTACCCCGAGCGAGTGCGCCCACCGGCGTGGAAGCGGATCGGACAGCAGCGATTCAGAGAGCTTGTACGCCCACTCAGTCAGTCCCATGACGGCCAAGACTACGGCCGGGCGGTGGGCGCCGGGAGGGCGCGCACGGTCCGCCCCTTGCCGTGCACGGTGGCGAGCAGACCGTTTCCCTCCATCTGAGCCAGAACACGGCGCACGGCAGTCCGGGACGCTCCGAACCGCTCACACAGCTTTGCTTCGGACGGGTACGCGTCCCCTACTGAAAGAGAGTCCTCTTTGATCACGTCCGTCATGCGCTCCGTGAGCGGCCGCCGGTCACCTGCCCGGGCCACGCGCCACCCGATCCCGGGAGCGGACTCGACAGCCCCGTCAGCTTCGAGAACCTTGAGCGCACGGCGGATCGTGTTCCGGGAGACGCCGTACGAGGTCATCAGATCGGCCTCTGATGGCAAGTCACCGCTGCCGGACTCCGCTTGAATCTCGTTACGTAGCGCATCTGCAATGACCAGGTACGTACCTCGCGGACTACCCTGCGGCACGTGACCCCCCTACATCGACCTCGTCGGCGTCCCGGTGGCGCCTCACTCCAGCTTCCCACGGGCATGCCGTCACTCAGTAGGTGCAGCCAGAGCCGACCTTCCATCATGCGCACTGATGTTCGACTTTCCTCAATGTTGTGCATGCCGACTTTCCGCTAGCCAGAATGCTTCACGGGAAGGACGCCAGAGGTCGCCTTCACGAACACATAGGAAGGTAGCTATGAGCGGACAGCCGACCATAAGTGAAAGCTCCATCGTAGAGGGGCTTCGGCGAGTCTTCCGCAGTGATGGACCCGTAAGCGGTGACTTCCTCTTGCGAGATCCCATTCCACTACCCGACGGGGGAGCGATCAAGGGGGCAGATAGCGCCGAGATCGCAGAACTTGTGATTCGCCTCAACAGCGCAAAACTGAAGACCGAGAGTTCCTTCCAATGGGAAAACGAAGCAGAGTTTTCCTTGGTCTCACTCGATCAAGTCGGCGCTTTCGACAGATTTTTCGAGGAGAAGACATTCGAGGGACAAGGTGAAAATCCCGTAACATTTAAGATTGGAAGGCCGTCCCGAGAATTTGCCGCATACCTTCTTTGTATGTTTGCGCAGAATCCTGCCCTCCTGACGTACGCGAGGGCCAGGGTAACACTGAACCGGATTCGCCAAACGGGCCACGATCGGAGCGCGTTCAGCTACAATCCGGTCGAAGGTGACTCACTGTTTGACGTCCTCGCCGCAGGCTTTCGCGCTACTACATTGCGAATCAGCGCCGTCAAATCTCGCTCGGACTTTGAGGCGCTCGCCAATTCCTTCCTATTTCATGCCGCTTACAACACGGATGCAGCGGCTCGAATTGGTCTAGAGTCGATGTTTCGGCCACAAGCTATCCAGCGGATCCGGCGGAATCAATCTGGTTCTCTTGACGCCCCCAGGCAAACCTACGACGCGGACCTGGTGCACCACTACCTCATGGGCGTCGCCGCAGAAATCCCACTGCTGGAATACTTGGCCTACTATCACATCGCCGAGCATTTCTTCGAGAAGGTGTTTAACGAGGACCTCGTAAACCAGGTGCGAACAGGTATTACCGATCCGTCTTTCTCCGCCCGTCGAAGTAAGGATATTCAATCCATCATTAAGATCGTCACCAAGGTTCAACGCCAAGTCAAGGATGAAGGCGGGGTGAATGAACAGCGGGCGCTGCAATTGGTGCTCGATAGATTTGTTAACGTGCCTCGCCTCGTGGCCGACCTAGACGCCTATGACACGACCTTGGTCAGCCACTACACAAACAATGACGTCCCTTTTGCGGGTGCGAGTAAGGTAAACATTCGCGCGAACGATGAAGATGCTGTACGTAGCGCAATCGCAAAAAAGGATTTACAAAGTCAGGAATTCTTTGGTGCACGCCAAAGAAGGAGAACTGCCGAAGTATGCACCATTCGCACACGACGAGGAACTAGCTCGCGAAATTCCTCTGATGCGCTTTACGGCAGAACAGATCGTCATTGCACAAGGCAAGGTTCTTTAAGTGTGTGGATGCGTGTTGAGACTGCGAATGCCTCCGAGGTAAGGAGGAGCTTCCTCACTCTGGAAGAATGAGGAAGCTCCTCCGGCACGCCTCGTCGAGCTACTCGTTCGGTCCCGTGCGAGAGAAGGCACTCACCTTCAGGAAGCGCTTCCCATCGGTTCCGTCCGGAAGATGCAAGTCCGGCGGTTCTTCCTCCGTCTTGAAGGGCTCCAGCTTCTTCGAGCAGATCTGCTTGAAATCGCAGCCACCACACTTGGTCCGGGAGCCACGCTGCGGAAAGTCGCCGTCGGTGATGCGACTAACCGCCCACACCACGTTGGCGACGGCAGACTCCACCGCATCAGCGTCGACGGGAACCTTCACACGCTGCCCATCCTTGAGCAAGTGCACGGCACCCGTCCGCGCATTCATGCCGTGGACCTGCTCGGCCCCCTTCCCATACAGCTGCACCTGGAGAGATAGATCTTCCCAGTTCAAGTCAGGGTTGTTGGTCGGCTCGGGTCCCCCCGCCATGGTCTTGAAGTCGATGACCTCAGCGTCGTGGATCTTGTCCGCGTCATCCACGCTCAGAAGAAGATCGATGGCTCCCGAGATAACAGCCCCCTCCACGGGGATTTCAAAGGGAAGCTCGACTTGCCGCTTCAGTTTGAAGTCGGTGCCGTACACGTCCGCGTAGTCAGAGGCGATGTCCGAGGACTTTTGCTTTGCCCTCTCGTAGGCGCCTGGGCGATCGACTGGATCAGAGCTGGGGGCTACGTGCTTAAGGTGAAACATGTTCTCCGCGATAGCCCTGGCTTCGTCGGAGGTAGGGGCCTTGTCCTTGTACACCTGGTGGAGCTTCCCCACGGCGGCATGTACAGCCCGGCCGAAGCCGAAGAGCTCCGGGATCGGCGGCGAGAAGCCGTTCACGACGCTCAACTTGTAAGCATGCGGACATCGCATGAAAGTATGGATCTGGGAGTACGTCGTCGGGAGGACCGACTCATCGCCGCGCCGGCGCTGCGCTTCCGCCGGAGGCACGACGCGCGACGGAGCAGTCGGGTCCAGGAGGTCTCGCCTGATCTCAGGATGATTCAGCCGAACCGTATACGGCGAAGCCTTCGTGAGCCGCTTACCTCCGGGAAGCAGTGCGGAACCGGTGACATAGAGGAAGCGTTCAGCACGGGTGATCGCCGTGTAGAAGAGGCGGGCCTGGTCGTGGGGTCCGGTCTGATACGAGCCGTTGTCGATCGCCTGCTGAATCAAGATCTCCGGGATCCAGCCGTCGTAATTCCGGCGTCGCCCGGGGAAGCGTCCGTTCTCGACATCCACGACGAAGACCACGGGGAACTCAAGCCCTTTGGCCTTGTGGACCGTGGAGACCGTGACGGCATCCGGGCGAGCCATCATCTGATTGTCGGTCTCATAGCCGTCGCCAGCCACGTTCTGCAGGAAATTCAGAAGCTCACCGAAACGTGACTTACCGTCGATGGAAAGGTAGACGGTCTCTATGTCTTGAAGGATGCGGCTGAACGTACCCAGATCCGCCATGACTCCGTCGTCAAAACCGCTGTTGGCGACATCCAAAGCTTCAAGCAGATCATGCAGGAGCTGCTGCGGGAAGAGTCGCTGTCGCGGCAGGCCGGGGGCGATGGGAGCATGGATGCGGCGCCCCCAGTCGGCGAACACCCGGATGACGCGGCTGAGATTGGCCTGGGGGAAGGTCTTCTTGAGTTCCGAATTGAAGAGATCTTCGACTTGGGTGCGGTCCGGCATCGCATCGCGCAACAGCTCGAAAGCGCTGCGGATCGCTGCTGGCTGTGCCCTATCAAAGAGCTGCCCACCGGCGTTTAGGTCGTACGGGATGTTGCGCGCGTCCAGGGCCTGAATGTAGGCCGTGTGGCGCTTAGACCGTGTCCTATGTGGGGCTGGGTCGTTGGACTTGGTTATGGGGCGGGGTACGTGGAGTTGGATTGTTCCGGACGGGTTGTGGGAGATCGCGGAGCCGCTGATCCCGCCGTCGAGGGTGCGGCCGCAGGGTGGCGGAACACAGGACACGCCTGATGAGACGCTGTTCGCGGCGATCATCTACGTGCTGGTCAGCGGATGCGCCTGGCGAGCACTGCCACCGTGCTTCGGGATATCGAAGTCGACCGCGCATCGCCGGTTTTTGATCTGGTCCCGGGCGGGAGTATGGGGTCGGCTGCACGAGGAGATCCTGCACCGCCTGGACGACGCCGGCCTGCTCGACCTCTCCCGAGCAGTCCTTGATTCCGCCCACGTGAGGGCGAAAAAAGGGGCGAACTCACAGGTCCGAGTCCCGTGGACCGGGGCAAGCCGGGTTCCAAGATGCACGTCCTGTCGGACGCGAACGGACTGCCCCTCCTCGTCGGCGTCTCGGCGGCCAACACCCACGACAGCCTCGCCCTCAAGCCCATGATCACCGGGCACCAAACGAGACACGACCCTCACCGTGGCCGGTACTTCAAGCCCCGCCGTCTTCACGCAGACAAGGCCTACGACATCCCCCACCTGCGAAAATGGCTCAGAGGTAAGCGCATTGGCGTGCGCATTGCCCGCAAGGGAGTCGAGTCCAGCGAACGGTTAGGGCGTCGGCGCTGGGTCATCGAGCGGACCATGTCCTGGCTGACCGGCTACCGCCGGCTCAACCACCGCTACGAACGCCACCCACGCAACTACCTGGCCTTCCTCGGCCTCGCCGCCGCCCTCTGCTGCTACAAGAAGCTCGTCCGCCTCACCACATAGGACACGGTCTTAGTGCCGTCAGATTCCGGCTGTCCCGTTGAACGCATGAGAATGGCGAAGTCGGCGGGTGTCAGGCCACGCACGGTGCCGTCGGACTCCTCGTAGGCTGTACCGAGCAGCTCGTCGATGCGTTCGGCGACGAACTCGGCTTCCACGGGGCGCACGGGGAAGTTCAGTACTGCGAACTCTCGCGGGTCATGATTCGTGGCCGCGTGCAACTGCTGCGGCAGTCGGGCGGGACCGAGCTCTTGTGCAGCAAAGTCGCCAGCGGCCTCGACGATCGCCGAGGTGGACCGGAAGTTGGTCAGCAGCTTGTGGACGGCGGCGTTGGGGTACCGGCGGTTGAACTCCAAGATGTTGGTGACATCGGCCCCGCGCCACCCGTAGATGGCCTGGTCGTCGTCTCCGACGACGAACACGGTTTCCGAGTTCTGGTGCATAAGCCCAATGAGCCGCTCCTGCACGACGTTGACGTCCTGATACTCGTCCACGAGTACGTGACGCAGCGGCGCGAGTGCTTGAACAGCGCCGGGTTCCTTCGCTTCGAGGGCCTCAACGACGAGGCGCTGCATGAGCGAGAAGTCGATGAAGTTGTCCTGCTCCATGTGGTCACGAAGCCGCTCCAGGGCTTCGCCCAGCGCAGGGTCTTCGTTGGCGACCTGGGCAGGGTCGAGCAGCTCGTCATTCATCATGTGCCAGGCGCGGCTCAGTTCCTTTAGTGTCTCGAAATACCCGCGCCTCTTCCCCTTCGCCGTGGGGTGCGCATCGCGCAAGGGATTGATGTTGAGCTTGGGATACCTAGAGATCAGGTAGACGAGGAACTGCATCTCATCGAGGACGTCGAACTGACGGTAGCGAGCATCCATGTCTCCGAGGACGCGACGGCACCATGCGTGGATGGTCCCGATGTACATACCCCCGACCAGGAGGGGGTTCACCCCGCACACCGTTAGGGCTTGCGCTACGCGCGTCTTGATCTGCTCGCCGGCCTTCTCGGTGAAGGTGAATGCGACGACCGACTCGGGACTCGCCCCGTTGGCGATCTTATGAGCGACCCGACCGGCCAGGGTGCGCGACTTCCCGGACCCCGCACCCGCGAGCGCAAGAACTTCGTCCTCCGGCGCGACGGCGGCTTCGTACTGCTCGGTAGTGAGCCACCCTCTGAGCGCCTGATCTACGTCCACGTCGATGCTCTCTTCCTTGAGCGCTAACTGACGTAGGGAACGATGCCAGAGGGGTCTGACAATGGGTCGAGATCATGAAATCAGTGCAGATGGCGAGCAGTTCACAGTAGCCTCGCCCCTTCACTGACACCGTGTGTCTGGCAAGGGTTCTGCGCCCTAGGTGGGGCTCCTGAACGCGGCCGCGTGCATGGCTATGAACTCCCCAGGATGGACAGGAGTCCGCCCCACTTGCCCATGTCCGGCGCGGGGAAGGGCCAGCCGGTGTATGGGCACCCGTCACTGCCGCACGTGCCCCCCAAGAACAACTGGACGCCAGCGGCAGCCAGATAGGCCTCCAAGCCAGCCGGTGACAGCAAAGCCATCGCCGGTCCGACAAGCACCGTACGATCCAGGACCAGCCGGTCGCGGGTGAGGAAGACGTGGGCGCCAATGGCTTGCGCTTCGAGCACCAGGTCGCGGTCAGCTCCCTCTGGAAGACCGCTCTCATCACCAACAGGCGTGGGCGCCGGACCATCCGACGGGGCAGATATCGTCCAGTCTCCCATCTGGAAAGCCAGACTCTCCGCGAGCGCCTCGATCGAGGGGAGCCGACGTTCAAGGAAGCGCTCAGAGACCTTCTTGGCATCGGTCTTCGAGCGGGGGGTTACAACGAATCGGATGTCGCGCAGTAGCCACACGTTGAGGATGTCCGCAAGACCGTCCAACTCCTCCAAATAGGCCGCGTCCGCCTCGACCTCGTCAGGCAGCGAATCATCGTTCATGAGCGCTGTCCCGTGCTGCTGAAGATCGATTAGGACGTTCGAGTCGAGTGCGACAACCAGCGGACCGTGGTAACCGGAAGGGAGCAGGCTCGGCAGCACCTGATTGCAGAACCCGAGGCCGCCGTCGAGGGTGACTTGATGAAGCACATCCGCAGGCTATGTCAGAGCAGATCGACGGTCACGGGGTTCGATGCGGCAGATGCCGTGCGCGCACGGAGTTTCAGCAGATCGCGACCTCCGGAAGCGGGTCACGGGGGCTCGGTTCCGCCAGGGGCGCCCCGGTACGCGCCCTCGACGGCTACCGCAGCGCGTGACCGGGCCTAACCGCGCCCAGAGGGCACAATGAGGGCACAATGACTTCAGGCGGTTCAACGGCACCCAACGCCGCCAAACGCTATTTGGCCTGGTCAGCAACGTATCTTGACAGCCCCCGCAGACCATGCCCGAAAGGGCGACACCCCCGCACAGAGTGCCGCCCCTGCTCGTTCCACTGCCGTGAAGTACACCGTTCGGGGGAGGATTGCAGCCACAGGTTGTCAGCGGTGGTCTCTGCCGCAGAGTGCGCGGTGGTAGCGAAGGTGTGCTTCGTCGATGCGGTGGGCAGGGTGCCGGCGGAGCTCTCCTACGGGGCTGTCGTCCGTGGTCGTGCGGACTGTGCCATCGCTGTCGATGTAGATGGCGAGTGCGTCGAACTGGACGTGGTGGTTGGGGCACAGGACGAGCAGGTTCGACAGTTTGTCCGGGCCGTGGTGTGGGCGGCCGAGGCCTCGGATGTGGGCGGCCTCGCTGTAGGTGCCGAACCGGGCGGGCAGTTGTAGGTTGCAGACCTGGCAGCGGTCATCGTGCAACTGCTTGACCCGGGCCGCCAACTCGGTGTCGCGGACGATGCGGGAGAGCATGGCGGTGCGCCGTGCGGCTGGCCCCGCTTCTCCTTCCCGGTCCTCGATGTCGTCCGGGGCGCCGCTCGCGCTCTCGTAGCCGGCCAGACCCAGCCGTTCCAACAAGGCATGTTGGTCGACGTCGGCAAGGTAGGTCTCGCGGAGGACGGCGATCGCCTGAGTCCTGACGAATGGGTCGCTCAGCAGGTCCGCCGCCTGCTCGGTGAGGCCCGCTTGGGGGTTGAGCCTGTCGAAGGTGGCGGAGTGAGGCTTGGCAAAGTGCTCGGGCGGGAGACCGTTGAGGTCCCACAACCCGCTGGTCCGTAGGTGCCAGAAGGGGTACTCGGGAGTTGTCGAGGACTCAGGGAGGCCGAATTCTGCCAGCAACCCGCCCACATCGTCGCGGAACTGGCGCCACGGTGCGAGGCGGGGTTGCCCGCCGGCGATCCTGGAGACGGCCCACAGCAGGGCGAGGGGCTTGTGTCTGCTGGGGCGGCCGTTGTTCTGGTGGACCTGGAGGCTTTCGAGTCGGTCCATCAGCCCACCGGCCGTCAGCTGCGACGGCTCGGCCGGCCCTGGGAGCGGTGGTGTCGTGTCGTGCGAGTTGCGCGGTGCGGGGAACAGGTCCGGCAGCTCGCGCTCGTCCCCGCTCGCTTGCCGAGGAGTGGCCCGGCCGGGGGCGGCATCGTCGGTCTGCCGTCGTACCCGGGGTAGTGCGGCGTGACCGTGCTCGACCCATTCGCGCCATGCGCGCGGAGCGTGGGCGAGTGCGTCGTCGGTCCGGAGTCCGGGGTTCCCGCGGGCTTCGATCCATGCCCAGTCGAGTCGGTCGTCCTCCGGGCTCAGGTCCAGGACGGCCAGGTCGTAGCGGTAGTTGGGATAGGGCCTGCCGTTGGCGTTCTGCTCGATCTGCTCCAGGCCTTCGATGACCGCGACGCCGCAGAACTCGACGTATCCCTTGGGCGTCTTGTTGCGGGAGACCGCGGCGAACACCAGCAGTGGTACGGCCTGTGCGCGCTGTTCCGCGGTCGGTGCCGCATGCTCGGCGAAGGCTTCGAGCAGGCGCGCGTTGCCCTGGGTGCTTCCCACTGGGACCGTGTGCTCGACTCGGTGGTCTCCGAAGTAGCTGATGTGGCCGTTGTCCAGGTCGAACACGTCGTGCCAGGGCGTTTCCGCGCTGCCAGCCTTCCACGGGCTGGACCGGATCAAGATCGCCGGGCGTCGTTGCCCGCTGAGTGTCTTGACCTCGGCAATGGGATTGATGCCCTTGCTCAGCTGGATCTGGGCGAGATGGTTGGAGGCGGTGACGTGATGAATGTTCGGGTAGCCGTCGATGACGGCGATCTCGGGGTCCTTGTTCCGCGCCGACCGCAGGACCTCACCGACACGTAGCTGACTTCCCACCGAATCCCCCCGACGTTGCCTGCCCCGATCCTGCCAGGTGCTGATCGCTGTCGGATCCGTCGCCTGCTCGGGGCTCGCGGACCTGGAGGCACCCGTGGGGCGTTCTCCGGGTGGATTTGACGAACTGTGCTGCCTTTGATGCCCGTTGTCCTGTAGACCGGTGTGATCGCACAAAGGCAGTTGCAGCGGGGGGCGCATCATGGCACGGGTGGTCGTCGTTCACGGGATCGGGCAGGAGTTTCTGGGCCCCGAGTCGATGGGACAAAACGTGGGGCCGGCGCTCCGTGACGGTGTCCGCCTCGCGGGCGGGCCGCGGCTGGAGGCGGGCGACGTGGCCTGCGCGTTCTACGGCGATCTGTATTTCGAGGCGGGGACGCGCTCCTTGGACATCCCGCCGTGGGACGAGACGGACGTCGATGAAGGCATGGAGATCGAACTGCTGGAGGCCTGGTGGGAACAGGCCTCCCGGATCGAGCTGGCCGTCCCTGGCCCCGATGCGGCCGACTCCCGCGGAGTGGTCGGATTCGGAGCTTCTCGACTCCTGCTCTCGGAGCGCGTCCGGACGGCGCTGGACGCCCTGAGCGCATCAAGCTTCTTCGCGAAGGTGTCCGACCGGCTGCTCGTCTTCGCCCTCAAGCAGGTCCGCCGGTACATGACCGAACCCGAGCTCAGACGCCAGGCACAGGCCCGCATCGCCGAGGAGATCACCGACGAGACGCGGGTGCTGGTCGCGCACTCGCTCGGCTCCGTCGTCGCCTACGAGGCACTGTGCGCCCATCCGGAGTGGCAGGTCACCGACTTCGTCACGCTCGGCTCTCCCCTGGGGATGCGCAGCGTGGTCTTCGACCGGCTCGAGCCGAGGCCGACGAAGGACGTCGGCTGCTGGCCCGGTGGGATCAGACGCTGGACGAACATCGCCGACCGCGGCGACATTGTGGCACTCGCGGACCGGCTCGGTCCACGGTTCGGCGACCGGGTGGACGATGCCTCGATCTCCAACGGCATGCAGATGCACGATCTGTTGCGCTACCTCACCGCTCCGCGGACGGGCACGGCCGTCGCCCGAGGGCTGGAGGACTGAGTCATGGCGCCGCAAGGTCGCAGGTTCTTGATCGCGGTCGGCGTCGGGACGTACGCGGACCCGGGGATCGATGATCTGCCGGGCGTACCGGCAGATGTGGCACGCGTGCGCGAGCTGCTGGAGTCCATGGACTACGCCGTGGTTCTGCCCGAACTCGCTGCGGATCCCGGAAAGGACCTGGCGGAGCGCATCGAGGATTGGGTGCTGGACACTGACCTCGGACCACAGGATGCGGTGATCGTCTATTTCGCCGGCCATGGCGCGAAGGCGACTGACCGCCATTACCTGCTCTGCGCCGACAGCAGGCCGGGCCGTTACACAACGGCGCTGGCCAGCGAGGATCTGTGCCGTCCGCTGATGGCCAGTCCCGTCGGGCACCTCCTGGTCGTCCTCGACACCTGCTACGCCGGCGCGGGCACCGAGGACATCGCGAGACTGGCTGCCGAGCTGGCTTCCTCACAGCGCGGCACGGCCGGACGCTGGATGATGGCAGCCGCCCGCGGCAAGGAACGTGCCCGAGAGAACGCCTTTGTGGACGCCATGGCCCACATTCTGGAGCAGCCACGGGCAGGCGCCCACCAGGAGTACCTGGGCGTCCGGGAGGTCACGGAGCGGGTCAACGAGTACTTCCGCGACGAGCACCCTGCCCAGCACGCCCGCCACTCCACCATCGACAGCGACGGCCACGCCCCGTTCTTCCGCAACCGGGCTTACATCCCAGGCCTGCCAGCCGATGACCTGGATGTTGAGACCCTGACCCGGCTGCGCAGGCAGACCCGCGGCCATTTCGAGGCACGCGGTCGGGGCGTGGAGCACACCAGCGACCGCGGCGACTACTTCACAGGACGAACCGCAGCCCTCACCGCGCTGGCCTCGTGGCTGGGCGGACAGCGCCACGACCGCAAAGCACGAGTGATCACCGGCAACCCGGGGTCGGGGAAATCCTCGCTGCTCGGCCGCTTCCTGATGCTCACCGACGTCGACGCCCCAGCGCGCGCCAATACTCCCGAACTGGCCCTACCTCCGGCAGACCTGACCGTCGTGCGACTTCATGCTCGCCGCGCCGTACTGGAAGATCTGGCGACCGACCTAGCCGCAGCAATCAGTTTGCCCGAGGGCAGCGGCCGTGACGATCTCCTGGATGCACTGGGCGAGCGGAGCCAGCCGATGGTCGTCGTGGTCGACGCGCTCGACGAAGCTGGCACAGCAGGCGACATCACCGAGGGCAACCGCATCGCGCGCGAACTTCTGCAACCCCTGACCACGCTGCCCGCAATACGTCTGATCGTCGGTACCCGCCGCCCCCTGATCCCGGCACTCGGCCGGGCTGTGGTCACCATTGACCTGGACCTGCCCGAACACATCACCAACCAGGATGTTGCCGACTACGCCTGCGCGCTCCTCCTGGACGCCCAAGACCCCGACAGTTGCTCCCCGTACGCAGGGTCGCCCGAGGAAGCGGCCATGGTCGCCCGAGGTATCGCATCCCGGGCAGGTGCGTCCTTCCTCGTCACCCGAATGACGGCACGTGCCCTGGTCCACGGCCAAATCATGATTGACACCGCGCGCCCCGGCTGGGAGACGGATCTGCCGAGTGACGCGGGACAAGCCTTCGCGGCGTACCTTGCACGCTTCGGTCCCGACCGACCGAAGGTGGAGCGCCTGCTACGCCCCCTGGCCTACGCCCAGGGCGCAGGGCTGCCGTGGTCCACACTGTGGGCACCGCTGGCTGGGGCTCTGTCCGAAGTGCCCTGCCCTCAGGAAGACCTACGGTGGCTCTTCGAACATGCTGGCGCCTATCTGGTCGAGACCAAGACATCGACAGGGTCGGCCTACCGACTTTTCCACGAAACGATGGCCGAGCACCTGCGCGAGCTGGGAGACGATACGACCGCGCACCAGGTGATCACGACAACTCTCCTGGCCCGGATTCCCCACGATGCTCGGACCGCCCGCCGGGACTGGCCGGCCGCACACCCGTATGTTCGAGACCACCTCGCCACACACGCCGCCGCAGGAAGCTGTCTCGAAACGGCGCTGCACGACAGTGACTTTCTCGTCCACGCGACACCGGCCCACCTGCTCCGGGCTTTCCACGCCACCAATTCCGATGAATGTCGTCTGCGTTGCGCCATCTACCGCGCCTCAGCCGGTGTCCATTCCACGACAACCCCACGAAGGCGTCGGGACATCCTCGCCATCGACGCGGCCCGATACGCGGAGCACGACCTCGCCCACGAGCTGTCCCTAGAGCTCTCATGGCGCCCTCGCTGGGCAACCGGATCACTCGTACACCCCGCGCTCCACAGCACACTCACGGACTTTATCGGTGCCGTGGATGCTGTTGCGTGCGCGGTGATCGACGGCAGGCCTCACGCGGTCACCAAAGACTTTGACGGGGCGGTCCGTGTGTGGGATCTGTCGGACGGAACGGTCCGTGACGTCAGACACCCGGGTTCTGTGAATGCTGTCGCGTGCACGGTGATCGACAGCAGGCCTCACGCAATCACCGGAGGCAGCGACGGGACACTCCATGTGTGGGATCTGTCGGACGGAACGGTCCGTGACGTCCTCAACCGATACACGGGTTCCGTGAATGCTGTCGCGTGCACGGTGATCGACAGCAGGCCTCACGCAATCACCGGAGACATCGACGGGACGGTCCGTGTGTGGGACCTGTCGGACGGAACGGTCCGTGACGTCCTCGGCGGGCACTCGGGTTCCGTGAATGCTGTCGCGTGCACGGTGATCGACAGCAGGCCTCACGCAATCACCGGAGGCAGCGACGGGACGGTCCGTGTGTGGGACCTG
>NZ_JBHXDQ010000043.1:0-80020 GCF_042725875.1 Streptomyces sp. NPDC127038
GGCTGGAACTCTCCGGCGAGCGAAATTCAGCCCCTCCGGCGTTTGAGGAGCGGGGGTCCGGGGGCGGCGCCCCCGGGTACGGGACGGGTAGGGGCGGAGGGGGCGAGAGACGTCTGTCAGGGGCGCAGGGCGCGGAGGAGGAGGTCGGCCAGGTGGTCGGCGACCTCCTGGGGGGCCAGGGGGCCGTCGGGGCGGTACCACGTGGACAGGTGGTGGACCGAGCCGAAGTGGTAGTCGACGACCAGGTCCGCGGGGGTGGCCGTGGAGAAGACGCCCTTCTTCTGGCCCTCCTCGACCAGGGCCCGGAACCGCTCGTGGTAGCGCCGCCGCTCGGACCGCACCTGCTTGAGCTTCTCGGGCCCGAGATGATGCATCGACCGGAAGAAGATCGAGGCGTCGTCGAGGTTGTCGATGGTCGTCACGACCACGTCGGCCGCCGCGCGCCGCAGCCGCTCCTCGACGGGCGCGTCCGCGTCCGCGAACGCGTCGAGCCGCTCCTGCTGGAGACGCAGCACGCGCGCGTAGACCTCGTGCAGAAGGTCGTCCTTGGAGCCGAAGTAGTGATAGAGCGCCCCCTTGGTGACGCCCGCCGCCTCCACGATCTCCTGCACCGACGTGCGGTCGTAGCCCTGCTCCGCGAAGAGCCGGGTGGCGGCGGCAAGGAGTCTCTGCGGGACAGGAGTCCCGTCACCGTCCGTCGTCCTGGGCACTGCCGCCACCTGCTTTCCGTGCGTTGTTTCGTCGAACGCCGTCTGTCGTCCGGGAGGAGTCCTGGAGACTACTGGGAGTCCAGCGGCCGGGAACGCAGTTCCCGACGAAGGATCTTCCCACTCGCCGTCTTCGGCAGGTCGGGCAGGATCTCCACCCGCCGCGGATACTTGTAGGCGGCCAGTCTCTCCTTGCAGTACGCGGCCAGCGCCTCGGGGTCCTCGGCGGCTCCGGGCCGCAGGCTGATGTAGGCCATGACGGTCTCGCCGCGGTAGCCGTCCGGGATCCCGACGACGGCCGCCTCGCGGACCGCCGGATGGGTGTGCAGGACGTCCTCGACCTCGCGCGGCCAGACCTTGAAGCCGGACGCGTTGATCATGTCCTTCTTGCGGTCGACGACGTAGAGCCAGCCGTCCTCGTCCATGAAGCCGATGTCCCCGGTGCGCAGTTCGCCGTCCGGGAAGGTCTCGGCGGTCGCTTCGGGGCGGCGCCAGTAGCCGGGGACCACCTGCGGACCGCTGACGAGGATCTCGCCCTGCTCCCCGAAGGGGACCTCCTGGCCGAGGTCGTCGACGATGCGGACGACGGAGTCGGGTCCCGGGACGCCCACGGCCAGGGTCCCGGAGGCGGGGTCCACCGGTGCCTCAAGGTCCGGGGGCACGGAGGCGCAGGGCGCGGTGCACTCGGTGAGCCCGTAGCCGTTGCGGATGTACGGCCCGAAACCGGCCCGGAACCGTTCGACGAGCGCGGGCGGCAGCGGTGCGCCGCCCGAGGAGATGTTGACGAAGGACGAGAAGTGGTCCGGCGTGACGTCCGGGTGGGCGGCCAGGGCCATGAAGGCGGTGGAGGGGCCGACGGTGTAGAGCGGCCGGTGTTCGGCGAACGCCTCCAGGACGACCCCGGCCTCGAAGCGGTAGGCGAGGACCAGGGTGCCCGCGCTGTCGAGGCAGGCGGCGAGCTGGCAGACCATTCCGGTGATGTGGAACAGCGGCGCCAGCGCGAAGTACACGGGCGCCTCGGGCAGCGCGAGGCCGGTCCGCTGCCGCTCGGCGTTGTACATGATGTTGCCGTGCGTGTTGGTGGCTCCCTTGGGGGTGCCGCTGGTGCCGGAGGTGTAGCTGATCAGCGCGATGTCCGACGGTCCGAGGACGCGGCCGGCGGGCGCCTCGTGCCCCTGCCGGGCTATGGCGAGGAGGTCGTCGGCGGTCTCGTCGAGGGGTAGGCGCTCGAAGGCCAGCACGCGCGGGTCGTTCCGGGTCTGGAGGTCGAGTTCGCAGGCCGTGAGGACGATCCGTACGGGCGAGTCGGCGGCGGTCTCGCGCAGATAGGCGTCGAAGGCGCGGTCCGAACAGACGAGGGCGACCGCCTCGGCGTCGTGCAGGACGTGCCGGACCTCGCCGGACTTGTACATGGGGTTGACCGGTACGACGGTCGCGCCGGCCTTCCAGGCGCCGAGCAGGGCGAGCACGAACTGCGGGGAGTTCTGGAGCATCAGGGCGACCCGGTCGCCCCGCTCCAGGCCGCGGGCGGCGAGGTGTCCGGCCACGGAGTCGCTCAGCTCGTCGAGCTCGCGGTAGCTCACCCGCCCGTCGAAGTAGGCGAGCGCGGTGCGGTCGGGGGTGCGGGCGACCACATCGGCGAGGGCGTGGACCAGGGTGTCGGCGGGGTCGACGGGGCCGCGCTGCGCCTCGTTGAGCAGCGCGGTCCAGGGCCGGTCTGCGTAGCGGGTCACTGCGCGGTCTCCCACTTCTGCTGGAGGTGGTTCATGTTGGTCATCCAGCGGTCGGGGTCGGCGGCCCGCGCCTGGTAGTAGGCGGCGACCTCGGGATGCGGCAGGACCAGGAAGCGGTCCTCCTCGATGCCCTTCATGAGGGCGTCGGCGACGGCCTCGGGCTCGATGGCGGTGGGCTGGAGCACGAGGTCGCCGGCGCTGCCGGTCGCCTCCAGCATGTCGGTGCGCACGCCCTGGGGGCAGATGGCGTGCACCTTCACCCCGCGGTGGCGGTACGTCAGGGACAGCCACTCGGCGAACGCGTAGGCGCCGTGCTTGGTGACGCTGTACGGGGCGGCGCCGATCATCGTGAGCAGTCCGGCGGCGGAGACGGTCGAGACGAACCGGCCGTCGCCGCGCTCCAGCCAGTCCGGGAGGAGCGCGTGGGCGGCGCGGACGTGGGCCATCACGTTGACGTCCCAGGCCAGGGCCCAGACGCTCTCGTCGGCGGCCTCGGAGCCGCCGGAGCCGACTCCGGCGTTCGCGCAGTAGACGTCGACGGTCCCGTCGAGGGCGTCGCGGGCCTCGGCCACGATCCGGGAGGCGTCGCCGACGACCGCGATGCCGCCGATCTCGTCGGCCACGGCCTTCACCTTGCCGGCGTCGAGATCGTTGACCACCACCCGCGCTCCCTCGGCGGCGAATCTGCGGGCCAGCGCGGCCCCGATCCCGCCCCCCGCTCCGGTGACGACGACTCCCGCACCCTGCATGGCTTCCACCACGGGTCTCCTTCGACGCGACGTGACACGGCTCTGCTGCGACGCCAGACTAACCAGTCGGTATGTAGCAAGGGAAGGGCTCCCGGCCGCCGCACGAGGCGGCGTCCGTCACTTCCGCCCCGCGTCCCCCGTACGGGACCGCGACAGGCCGGTGGCCTCCGCACCCTACGAACTTCCCGCGCGAGCCCTTAGCGTGCCTGTGCCAGCCTTCCGCGATCACGGAGGTCCCACCATGCGCCTGTCCCGACGGTCACTGCTCACGGCCGGCACCGCCGCGGCCGCCCTGACCCCGCTGCCCGCCGCGGCGGCGGCGCGGGCCGGGGAGCCCCGTGCCCGGCTGCGCACCGGTTTCGAGCGCCTGGCCGCGGACGGGTACGCGCGGCTCGACGGCCGGCGCGTCGGGATCGTCACCAACCCCACCGGTGTCACCCGGGACGTGCGGCACGTCGTCGACGTCATGCACGCCGACGCCCGGGTGGACCTGACGGCCGTCTTCGGCCCCGAGCACGGCTTCCGGGGCACCGCGCAGGCGGGCGGATCCGAGGGCCGCTACGACGATCCGGCGACCGGACTGCCCGTCTACGACACGTACTTGAAGAGCGGTCAGGCTCTCGCCGACGTCTTCACCGCGTCCGGCGTCGACACCGTCGTCTTCGACATCCAGGATGTGGGCGCGCGCTTCTACACGTACATCTGGACGCTGTACGACTGCATGGAGGCCGCGCAGCTGGCCGGGAAACGGTTCGTGGTCCTCGACCGGCCGAACCCGGTCACCGGACGCTCGGCCCAAGGCCCCGTCCTGCACCCCGAGTTCGCCACCTTCGTCGGGCGCCGGCCGATCGCGCAGGCGCACGGGATGACGGTGGCGGAGCTGGCCCGGCTCTTCAACGGCGAGTTCCTGACGGCACCCGTGGAACTCGACACCGTGCTCATGTCGGGCTGGAAACGGGGGGACTTCTACGACGCCTCGGGGCTGCCCTGGGTGCCGCCGAGCCCGAACATGCCGACGGCGGACACCGCGCTGGTGTACTCCGGGACCTGCCTGTTCGAGGGCACGAACCTGTCGGAGGGGCGGGGCACGACACGGCCCTTCGAACTGCTCGGCGCGGCCGGCCTCGACGGACGCTGGGCCGCCGCCGCGGGTGAACTGGGGCTTCCCGGCGTGTACTTCAGGGAGGCGTACTTCGCCCCCACCTTCTCCAAGTTCCAGGGCGTCACCGTCGGGGGCGTCCAGATCCATGTGCACGACCGGGCCGCGTACGAACCCGTGCGGACCGGGATCGCCCTCCTGGTGACCGCGAAGAAGGTCTGGGACGGGTTCGCCTGGCGCCCCGACAACTGGATCGACAAGCTGACGGGCTCCGCGCTGGTGCGCACGATGATCGACGCGGGCGCGGACACCGACGAGATCGCGGCGGCCTGGCAGGACGAGCTGGAGACCTTCCGCAGGGTCCGGAAGCAGTACCTCATCTACAAGTGATCCGGGGTGCTCTTGCACGAACGAGTGACTTGTGCGTGTGGAATGGGTCGGGACGTATGGCCAACTTTCCCCTACGGGTGGACGATGCGCCCCTAGCGCATCGCCCGCGGGGTCAGGGGGCCAGACATGACGGAACCGGCAGTGAGCGTTTCTCCCTACTGGGAGCTGACCTTCGACGCCGACGGGGACGCGGACACCCGGGAACGGGACCGATGGCTGGAGGACGTGCCGCGACGCGGGGTCCGCGACCTGATCGTCTTCACCCACGGCTGGAACAACGACCGTTCCGCGGCAACCAGCCTCTTCAGCCAGTTCTTCGCACCCGTCCCGGAACTCGCGCCCACAGCGCGTCTCGGATACGTGGGAGTGGTCTGGCCCTCTATGCGGTTCTCGGACGAACCGATCCCCGACTTCCCCCCGTCGGTGGCCGCCGCCGTCGCCGACGACAGCGCCTCGCCGCTCGGCAAGAACACCCGCCACGCCCTGCTGGAGGTGTTCCCCGGCCGCGCCACCGTGGTCGAGCAGATCGCCCGGCTGCTCGACCAACGGCCGGACGAGGGAGCCTCGCTGGAGGAGTTCGGCCGTCTCGTACGCCTGCTCGTCGAGGTCCGCCCGCAGGGCCCGCAGACCTCCTTCGCCGCGGACACCCTCGCGGAGGGCGTGCCGGAGAGCGATCCCGAGATGCTCTTCGGGGACACCGCGACGGTGTGCGCCGAGTTCGCGCAGGCGCTCGCCGGGGCCCAGGCCCCCGCCTTCGCGCTGCCCCGGCTGTGGGACGGGGCCCTGGAACTGCTGCGCCAGGCCACGTACTACGCCATGAAGAGACGCGCGGGCACGGTCGGCGAGCGCGGGCTCGGCCGGGCGGTGGGCCTGCTCGCCGCGGCCGCGCCGGACGTACGCGTGCATCTGGTCGGGCACAGCTTCGGCGGCCGGCTGGTCTCCTTCGCGCTGCGCGGGCTGCCCCCGGGAGTGCACACGGTCAAGTCGGTGACGCTGCTCCAGGGCGCCTTCTCGCACTACGCGTTCTCCCCGCGGCTGCCCCACGACCCGCGCGCGAGCGGGGTGCTCGACGGGCAGCACCACCGGATCGACGGCCCGCTGGTCTGCTGCTACTCCCACTTCGACTCGGCGCTCGGCACGATCTATCCGCTGGCCTCCCGGATGGCGGGTGACGACCGGTCGGTCGTGGCGGACTTCGGCATCGGCGGCATGCTCGGCGCGCAGTGGGGCGCGATGGGCCACGACGGGGTGCAGGCGGTGCCGGGGACGGCGTCGTTCACGCTCGCCGAGGCCCTGCGCACCCGGCTGCCGGTCTCGGGGTGCGTGAACGTGGACGCCGCCTCGGTGGTGTGCCGAGGCGGCGCGCCCGCGGGTGCCCACAGCGACATCTGTCACCGCGAGCTGGCCCAGGTGGTGCTGGCGGCGGGCCGCGTCCACTGACCCGCCGCCGCTCCCGGAACCGGCCGGTTCCGGGAGCGGTCCCTCACTCCCCCGGTGTGCTCACCGGTGCGAGGTGTACTCGACGACCTGCTGGAAGGTCGGCCGGTTCTGCCAGGTGATCTTGCCGTGCTTGATGCCGCCGAGCGTCCGCTGGACGATCGAGTCGGCGCACCACTGGTCACCCGCGGAGCACTGGTCGTCGCCGGGGTAGACGGTCGAGGCGCGCTTGCCGGCCGCCTCCTTCAGCGAGCTGATCAGGGCGTCCCGGCAGGCGCTGAGGCTGCCCCCGCCGCAGTACGTCCGCGACAGGCCGCCCTGCACCGGCTGGCCGAGCACCGACCGGATGTCCTTGTCGACATAGCTCCACCAGCCGAACTGGAAGGAGCTTCCGGCGTGCGAGCCGGTCGGTCCGTGTCCCGCGGACGGCGCCTCGTCCACCGGGAGGTTGTTGCCGAACGCGGTGTACAGGTCGCTGCCGAGCCCCGGCTGGAACTCCGCCTTCACCAGCAGCGGCCACCAGGCGTCCAGGATGCGGATCGCGTCGGCGTTGGCGTAGGTGTGCGAGCCCGCCGAGGTCTCGGTGCGCTTGGCGCCCGCGGTCACCCAGGCCGACAGCTTGCTCACCGCGTCGGCGGCCGTGGAGTCCGTGACCGGGGAGCTGTTGACGACCTTGAGCAGGTTGGGGAGCACGTCCTCGGCCCGCAGATCGGCGACCGAGGCGTCGGCCATGGCCTTCACCAGCGCGGATCTGGTCACTCCGCCGGCCGCGACCAGCTTGGACACCCGGTCCTCCAGGAGGTCGCCGCGGTGCACGGAACCGTCGCCCCAGGAGGCCGTGGTGTAGTCCTTGGCCTGTTTGTTGTTCCAGGAGATGTAGTAGTCCTGGTCGACCGAGTTGGGGTGCGCGGACGGCGGGGTGTAGTCGGCGGTGTTGGTGGCCGGGTCCCAGTTCTGCCACTCGTACGCGGCCTGCGCCCACACCGGGAACTCGGCGTCGACGCCGTTCGCCCGCACCGGGTTGTCACCGCTGTTGTAGTAGGCGGTGTGCGCCGAGTCGGCGTAGAACCAGTTGAAGGTGTAGTTGATGTTCTGCACCGCGCTCTGGAACGTCGCCGGACTCTTCACGTAGTCGGGGTCGTTGAGCATCTGGAAGCCGATGATCGAGTCGGCCTCGTGCATGAAGGAGCTGCGCAGGGTGGTGTAGGCGACCTTCTTGCCGCCGACCGTCGCGCGGTACTCCACGGGTCCGTACTTGGTCCGGTAGACCTGCATGCGGTACGAGCCGGCCGCGGTGCCGTCGGCGGTGGTCGGCTTCCACGAGTTGGTCCGCTCGACCTTGTCCATCGCCGTGCAGGTGCCGTGGTACAGGTAGTGGTAGTCGTCCTGGCACAGTTCGACGGCGTACGTGTCGATGATGTCCTGGCCGGAGGTCGTCGCGCTCCAGGAGTAGTCCTGGCCGCGGCCGAGTTCGACGTACATGCTCAGGCCGGCGAACGAGGCGCCCCGCGCGCTGAGGCCCGGGCCCTGGATCTCCTGGAGCATGAGCAGCTGTGGCGCGAAATAGCCGGTCTGCGGGCCGAAGACGGCGATCGGGTGGCCGCTCGCGGTGTACTTGCCGCTGACGACCAGGGCGTTGGACATCCCGCGCTTGGCGGAGGTGAGCGACGTCTTCGCCGCCGTGGCGGAGGCGCTGGTGGCGCTCGCGGTGGCCGCGCTGCCGGTGCGGTCGTAGACCAGCGGTTCCTGGGTCACCGAGCCGGCGTCGGGCAGGGCCTCGCCCTGCGGGCTGTCCGGCCGCGAGGCGTACGGGAAGCTCTCGCCGTTGTGCACGGTGAGCGCGGCTTCCGGGTCGTTGCGCTCGCGGAAGGCCTCCCAGACCTTGGTGCCCTCGGTCACTCCGTACTGGTTCTGGGCGGCGAGCAGCGAGAGGGCGTTGTTGACCTCACCGCCGCCCCCCGAGCCGAAGAGCGAGCCGATGACGGAGGCCAGCGCGACCAGGTCGGTGAGCTTGAAGTGGTCGATGGTGCCGGCGTTGGTGATGGAGTCCTTGTGGCCGGTCAGGACGTACTCGCCGGGGAAGTAGCGGCCGCTGTCGGAGGCGTCGATGTAGGCGTTGATGCCGTCGAGATAGGCGTTGGCGTCGTTGAGCGCCTGGGTGCCGCGGGCCCCGGCCCTGCTCGTCGCCTCGTCGATCTGGGCCTGGAGATCGGCCTCGGTGTAGGGCGCGTTGCGCCAGAACTCCTGCTCCAGGCCCTGGTTGGAGGCCGCGCCGCCGGCGAAGCTGGTCAGCTGGCCGCGTCCGACGTGCCGGAAGACGTCCATCAGCCACAGCCGGTCCTGGGCCGCGGCGTAACCGGCGCCGTACTCGGTGCCGTAGCGGGTGGTGCCGGTGATGTGCGGGACGCCCGTCTTCTTGTCGCGGACGATCGTGACGTCGGTGCGTCCGCCGGGCTTGGTGGTCGACTCGACCTGGTTGGCGGCCACGCCGAAGGAGGCGTCGTTGAAGAAGTCGTTGATCTTGGCGTCGGTGAGCCCCGAATAGCCGGAGGGCAGGTTGCCGTACAGCCCGAGCTGGTCCTCGGCATGGCTGGGCTGGGTGCCGAAGACCTGGTTCAGCAGGATCTGCGCGAGGGTGGCGTTGCCGTTCTCACCGGGCGGCAGGATGTCGGAGCACTGGCCGCCGCAGTAGTCGTTCGCGGCGGCCGCCGTCGAGGTGTCCGCGGCGGCCGCCTGGGAAAGCGGCGACAAAAGACCGGCAATGAGCACGCATAGGGATGCTGCCCTGAGGAACTTGGGGAATCTGCGGGGAGTTCTCAGTCTGTCCAGGGTGGTGCGTGGGGTGCTCGGTGGCATGTCGGCTCCTACCGATGGGGGTGGCCGGACGTTACCGCCGGTATCCCCGAGTTTGAAGATGAACATGCGTCAGTTTTTGGGATTCACAGCGAGTGATGGTGCGCCGGGAAACCGGCGTGACGGCCGGCCGGCGGCGACGGCGGCGGGCCCGAGGCACTCGGCGAGAGGCTCACGGGGGCGCCGGAAAATTGGATGGAGCCGAATCGCTTGTCGATACGTCTACTCGACGACGTCCGTACGGGACGGCGCCGAAGTGACCGGAGTACAGGTGCAGGTGTGACGGAGGTGCAGGACGATGGCCGGTTTCCGGAGTCTGGCGAGACAGACGCGAGATCCGAGGTGTGATCTGGCGCTGCGGCGGTACTCACTGCGCAAGTGCCTGGAGAGGTTCGCCCCTTACGGGCATCGGGCGACCTGGGACCATCTGTGTTCCCGGGCCGGATTCGACCCCGAGGACCGTTCCCCCGACCCGGCGCGGCTCGTGGCCGCACTGGACGAACTGGAGGAGGCCCGCTCCGTCTGGCTCGCCTACGAGGCCGAGTTCGCCGAACGCCGCAAGAAGGAGAAGCACGACGGGCTGCGCAGGCCGGGCAGTGTCGACGACTGGCACCGGCTGACCTGGGGCGGCTTCGGCGTCGCCTGGTGCGACGACCCCCGTGTCCACCCCGATGAACCGCTGGCCGAGGTGCTGCGCCGGCTGATCGCCGCGCTGGAGCGCGTCCCGGGCACCGTCTGCCCGGTGTGCTCCGGAGAGCGCCTGGTCTGGATGTACGACCTGGCCCACGAACCCTCGTCGGGTCCCGTCTGCACGAGCTGCGGAATCGTGGTGCCGCGGCCCGTCCTGACCCCGGAAGCACTGGCCGGCGCCCGGCGCCACCGGCTGCTCGTCTCCGCGTGAGCACCACGCCCGGCCGAGCGGCCCATCCGCGCGGCCGGGTGTCCCCGACCGTACGGGCGGCGAACGACGGTAGCAGCGGGAAATCCACTGGTTCCAGCCCTTTCTCCCCCGGACAGTCGGGGGTGATGCATACCGGCTGAGCACCCGAGGAGTCCCCCATGTCGACGCTGCGTGTCACCGCCGAGGCGCTGACCGTCCACGAGCACCCGAACGCCGACGCGCTCGAACTGGCCCAGGTGGGCCTGTACCGCGCCGTGGTCGCCAAGGGCGCCTACCGCACCGGCGAGTGGGCCGTGTACATCCCCGAGCAGTCCGTGCTGCCGGCCCCGCTGATCGAGGAGCTGGGGCTCACCGGACGGCTGGCGGGAACCGCGTCGGACCGGGTCAGGGCGGTACGGCTGCGCGGCGAGCTGTCCCAGGGCATCGTGTGCCGCCCGAAGGCGCTGGAGGGCGTGGACCTGGCGCGGGCGGCCGAGGACGGGACGGACTTCGCGGAGATCCTCGGCATCGTGAAATGGGTGCCGCCGATCCCGCCCACGATGAGCGGGGACGTCGAGGCGGCGCCTGGTCTGCTGCCCTGGGTGGACATCGAGAACATCCAGCGGTATCCGGACATCTTCACCCCGGGCGAACCCGTCGTCGTGACGGAGAAGCTGCACGGTTCGGCCTGCCTGCTCACGTACCTCGCCGACGAGGACCGCGTCCAGGTCTCCTCCAAGGGCTTCGGCTCCAAGTCCCTCGCGCTGAAGGAGGATCCGCGCAACCTGTACTGGCGCGCGGTGCACGGGCACGGGGTCGCGGAGGCCGCCGCCCGGCTCGCCGGACGCCTCGGCGCGCGCCGGGTCGGCATCTTCGGCGAGGTGTACGGGGCGGGCGTGCAGGATCTGACGTACGGCGCCGACGGACGCCGCGAGACGATCGGCTACGCCGTGTTCGACGTGTCCGCGGAGATCGACGGCGAGGTCCGCTGGCTGGACGCGGAGGAGCTGCTGGCCGGTGAACTCCCGCTCGCACCAAGGCTGTACGCGGGCCCGTACGACGTCGAGCGGATCCTCGCGATCGCCTCCGGCCGGGAGACCGTGTCGGGTCGTGGACTGCATCTGCGCGAGGGCGTCGTGATCCGGCCCGCGGCGCCCGCTCCGGGCGGCCCGGAGGGGACCTTCGTCGCCGCCGAGCGGTACAGCCCGGTGACGGGCGGACGGGCGATCGCCAAGGCGGTCAGCCCGGCCTATCTGACCCGCAAGGGCGGCACCGAGTACGAGTGAGGTGCCCTCCCGGGCGGGAACCGGAGGCGGAAAGACCGCTCGCCCGGCGACGACGGGCTCACGCGTCGGGGGCAGGGCACTCGGGACGGCACGTCAGCGGCGGTCTCCCGGCGCCGGTTCGCGGCCCGGGCCGGGTTCGCACGCGGCGACCGGTTCCCGTGCCCCCGGTCCGCACACGGCCGCCGGCCCGCTCTCCCGCGGCGCCGGCGCCGGCCGCGCGTCGGCCGGTTCCGTCATGAGCCGGGAGCCGGCCCGGCGCTCGCCGAGGACGTCGTCGGGATTGGACAGCACACAGGTCTCCAGGGAGAGGCAGCCGCAGCCGATGCAGTCGGTGAGGTGGTCGCGCAGCCGGCCGAGTTGTCTGATGCGCTCGTCGAGTTCGGAGCGCCAGGCCCGGGACAGCCGCGCCCAGTCCTCCCGCGTCGGGGTGCGCTCCTCGGGGAGTTCGGCCAGCGCCTCGCGGATGGTGGCCAGCGGGATGCCGACGCGCTGGGCGGCCCGTACGAAGGCGACCCGGCGCAGCGTGTCACGGTGGTAGCGGCGCTGGTTGCCCGAGGTGCGGCGGCTGCTGATGAGACCCTTCGACTCGTAGAAGTGCAGGGCGGAGACGGCCGCTCCGCTGCGGGCCGACAACTGTCCGACGGTCAGCTCGTGAACCGTCTCGGGGATCTGGGGCACCCGTCCAACCTACCCACCGCGCCACCCGTCCGGTCCGTTGACATGCGCCGCCCGGCGGACCATGCTAAGCAGTCGCTTAGACTATGAGATGCGGGAGGCCAGGGACATGGCAGAGCCGAGGACGTTCGCGACGGTCGACGAACTGCGGGACGCCGTGGGCGAGCAGCTGGGCTACACGGACTGGGTCGAGATCGAGCAGAAGCGGATCGACCTCTTCGCGGAGGCGACCGGCGACCACCAGTGGATCCACGTCGACCCCGAGAAGGCCGCGGCGGGTCCGTTCGGCACCACGATCGCGCACGGCTACCTCACCCTGTCGCTGCTGCCGCTGTTCGGCCCGCAGCTGATCAGCGTCGAGGGCGTGCGGATGGGCGTCAACTACGGGACGAACAAGGTCCGTTTCCCCGCTCCCGTGCCGGTCGGCTCGCGGCTGCGCTCCACCGCGACGATCACCGCGGTGGACGAGGTGCCCGGCGGCGTCCAGGTCTCCGTCGCCTTCACCGTGGAGCGCGAGGGCGGCGAGAAGCCGGTCTGCGTCGCGGAATCGGTCTCGCGCTACTACTTCTGAGCCGGTCCGGGGCCGGCCGGGCGGGAGACGGGCCCGGACCTACCCCTTGAAGCCCACCATCCGCCGGACCAGGTCGGCGTACAGCGCGCCGACCTCGTCCGGGGTGCGGGGGCCCTCCACGTTGAACCAGCGGGCCACGTCGATGCACAGGGACAGCACGGCGACGGTGGTGCCGGGGACGTCCGGGACGTCGAACTCGCCCGCCGCGACACCGTCCTGGATGATGCCGCGGACCTCGGCGTCGACCTGGCGGCGCAGCCCGATGATCTCGGCGCGCGCGTCGGGCCCGAGGGCCTCCAGCTCGTACTGGACCACGCGCGCGGTGGTGTGCTGGCCCGCGTGCCACCGTACGAAGGAGCGGACGGCGTCGGAGAGCCGCTCGGCCGGGGTGCCCTCGCCCGCCGCCGCGGTGCGGACGATGTCCAGCGCCTTGTCGTGGCCGATCCGGCTGATCCGGTGGAGCAGCTCTTCCTTGGTCTTGTAGTGGATGTACAGCGCGGCCGGACTCATGCCCGCGCGGCCCGCGATGTCCCGGGTCGTCGTCGCGTGGTACCCGCGCTCGGCGAAGGCCTCCACCGCGGCGATCAGCAGCCGCCGTGCCGCGTCCGGGGTCACCTCGGCCCACGGCTGCATCTCGCCGCCGGGCGTCTCCTGCGCCGTGCTCATCGCTCACTCGCCCTTCTCGGTGACAGGAGGTACACCATACCGCCGAAGGTGAGCGGTCGCTTAGCGTGCCTGCTCAGATCTTCTCGAAGGGGTCGTGCTCGGCGAGGAGCTTCTCCAGCCGCGCCTGGTCGACCCGGCTCACTATCTGACCGGCCTCCTGCCGGTCCCTGATCACCTTGGCCAGGGTGAAGGCGGAGGTGACGAGGTACAGGACCGCGATGGCCAGGAAGGCCCGGACCCAGGCATCGGTGTGCAGCCGGTAGATGCCGATGGACGTGGCCGCCATGGCGATGGCGAAGGAGGCGACGGCCTGACCGTAGAAGGCGGTCGTGCTCTGCTGCTTGACGGGTGTCTCACTCATGGACACCAGGGTCGGCGTGTGTGGCTCACGCCACATCCGTCGTCGTACTCAGAGAGGTACTCAGAGTCAGAACGCCGAGACGCCCGTCAGAGCGCGTCCGATGACCAGCTTCTGTATCTGGCTGGTGCCCTCGTAGAGGGTCATCACCCGGGCGTCGCGCAGCAGTTTGCCGACCGGGTACTCGTCGATGTAGCCGTAACCGCCGTACACCTGGAGGGCGTTGTTCGCCGCGCGCACGGCGGCCTCGGAGGCGAACAGCTTGGCCTTCGAGGACTCGGTCGCGAACGGCAGCCCGCGGTCGATCAGATCCGCGACCCGCCAGGTCAGCAGGCGTGCCGCGTCCACGTCGACGGCGATGTCGCTGATCAGTTCCTGGACGAGCTGATGGTGGGCGATCGTCTTCCCGAACTGCTCCCGCTCGGTCGCGTACCTCACCGCCGCGTCCAGCGCGGCCTGGGCGATGCCGACGCAGCCGGCGGCCACCGACATCCGGCCCTTGGCGAGCGCCGACATGGCCACCGCGAAGCCCTTGCCCTCGGGGCCCAGCATCGCGCTCGCCGGCACGCGCACGTCCTCGAAGGCGAGTTCGGCGGTGGCCTGGCCGCGCAGCCCGAGCTTGCCGTGGATGGTGCGGCGGGTCAGGCCGGGGCTGTCCGCGGGCACGAGGAAGGCGGAGACGCCCTTGTGGCCCGGGGCGTCGGTGGAGCGGGCGAAGAGCAGCACGACGTCGGCCCAGGTGCCGTTCGTGATGAACATCTTGCCGCCGTTGATGACGTAGTCGTCGCCGTCGCGCACGGCCCGGGTCGAGAGCGCTCCCGCGTCGGAGCCGGTGCCCGGCTCGGTGAGCCCGAAGCAGCCGACGTACTCGCCCGAGGTCAGCCCCGGCAGCCAGCGCCGCTTCTGCTCCTCGTCCCCCCAGTGCGCGATCGTCTTGGCGACGAGGCCGAGCGAGACGGAGACGATCCCGCGCACGGAGGAGTCACCGCGCCCGAGCTCCTCGGTGACCAGGCAGTACGCGAGGTGGTCGCCGCCGCTGCCGCCGTACTCCTCGTCGACGGTCAGGCCGAGGAAGCCGACCTCGCCGAGCTTCTTCACGATCGACCGGTCGACGTCCTCCGCGCGGTCCCACGCGACGACGTGCGGCGCGATCTCGCGGGTCACGAAGTCCCTGGCGAGCTGCCGGACGGCGGTCTGCTCATCACTGAGCCCGAGGTTCATGCCGGGTCACCCCACAGTCGGCGGACTTTGAAAGCCGTACATTTAAATTAGCACTGCTAGTTTCATGGTGCAGCCCTACTATGTGCGCCATGGCCCGACCGCGCAAGCCCCTCCTCAGCACCGACCGCATCGTCGAGACGGCACGGGAGCTGGTGGACGCCGAGGGCCTGGCGGCCGTCTCGACGCGCCGGCTCGCGGCGCAGCTGGGGGTGAGCGGGCCCTCCCTCTACAACCACTTCCGCACCAAGGACCAGATCCTGGAGGCGGTCGCGGACTCGGTGAGCGCGCAGGTCGAGCTGTCGATGTTCGAGGACGGCCGCGACTGGCGGACCGCGCTGCACGACTGGGCCGTCTCCTACCGCGCCGCCCTGCGCGACCACCCGAACATCGTCCCGGTCCTCGCGCGCGGGCCGGGCCGCCGCCCGGCCGGACTGCGGCTCGCCGACGCCGTCTTCGGCGCCATGGTCCGCGCCGGCTGGCCGCCGGCCCAGGCCACCTCGATCGGGGCGCTGATGCGGTACTTCGTCATGGGGTCCGCGCTGGGCTCCTTCGCCGGGGGCTTCGTGGACGACGAGAGCGCGTACGACCCGGCCGACTATCCCCATCTGGGGCAGGCGCACCTCCTGGCCGACCAGCAGGAGAAGATCGACGAACGGGCCTTCGAGACGGGGCTCCGCGCCCTCCTGGACGGCCTCGCGGTGCAGTACGCGGGGCTGGTCCGGGACGCCTGAGCAGGGGCCCCGGCGGCACCCGGCCTGCCTCCGATGCCGACCCCCGGGATCGGACCGGTGCTCGGCTCCGCGCTCGGGCCCATGCCGACCTGCGCCGACGTGCGCGTCCGAAATCCGCGAGCCCCGGGCACGGTGACCCGCCTAGCCTCAGGGGCATGATGAACACCTCCCCCGCAGCGCCCGCCGGGCGGCGCCCCCAGTTGCTCGCCGCCGGTGCGGCGACCGTCACCGTCGGGCTGTGGGCCTCCGCCTTCGTGGCGATCCGCAGCGCGGGCGCCTCCTACTCGCCCGGCGCGCTGGCGCTCGGACGGCTGCTGACGGGAGCCCTGGTGCTCGGCGCCGTCTGCGCCGTACGCGGTGAGGGGCTGCCGCCGCGCGGTGCCTGGCGCGGCATCGCGATATCCGGGGTGCTGTGGTTCGGCTTCTACATGATCGCCCTGAACTGGGGCGAGCAGCAGGTGGACGCCGGTACGGCGGCGCTGGTGGTGAACATCGGCCCGATCCTGATCGCCCTGCTCGGGGCCCGCCTGCTCGGGGACGCGATGCCGCCGCGGCTGCTGGCCGGGATGGCGGTGTCGTTCGCGGGCGCGGTCGCGGTGGGGCTGTCGATGTCGGGCGGCGGGGGTTCCTCGGTGCTCGGGGTCGTGCTGTGCCTGCTCGCCGCCGTCGCGTACGCCGCGGGGGTCGTCGCGCAGAAGCCGGCGCTCGGCCGGGCGAGTTCGCTCCAGGTGACGACGTACGGCTGTCTGATCGGGGCCGTGGTCTGCCTGCCGTTCGCGGGGCGGCTCGTCCACGACGCGGCCGCCGCTCCCCTCCCCGCCACCCTCGACATGGTCTATCTGGGCGTCTTCCCGACCGCGCTGGCCTTCACGACCTGGGGGTACGCGCTCGCCCGGACGAGCGCGAGCCGCATGGGCGCGACGACGTACGCGGTGCCGGCCCTGGTGGTGCTGATGTCCTGGCTGTTCCTCGACGAGGTCCCGGGGCTGCTGACGCTGGCGGGCGGGGTGCTGTGTCTCGCGGGCGTTGCGGTGTCGCGCTCCCGCCCGCGCCGCGGAACGGCGCAGACAGTGGCGGTGGCGCCGGCGGTGGCGCCCGGTCCGGGTGACGTAGGCGAACCGGGCGCGGCGAGCGGTGCGGACACGGCGTCCGGAGCGGGCGCGGCGAGCGGTGCGGGCGCCGCCGCCGGTTCGGCGGCCGCGCCCGCGCCCGACGCGTCCGCCGGGCCCGTCTAGAAGGAGACCTCTGGGGAAGCCGGTCCGTCCGGCCTGTCTAGAAGACGACGAGCGCCCGGCCGCCCTTGCCCGCGATCATGTTCTCGAAGGCCGCCGGGATGCCGTCCAGGGCGATGCGGTCGGTGACCAGGGCCCCCAGGTCGAGGCGGCCCGCGCGGACGTGCTCCGCGAGCACCGGGAGATCGCGCGCCGGGTCGGAGTCGCCGTAGACGCAGCCCGCCAGGGTCCTGCCCCAGTGGAAGATCTCCAGGGCGTTGAAGGTGACCTGCTGGTCCTTGCCGCCGATGCCGACGACCGTGGTCCGGCCACCGCGCCGGGTCGACTCCCAGGCCGTGCGGATGGTGACGGCGCGGCCCACGCACTCGACGGCGACGTCGACGCCGTGACCACCGGTCAGGGCGCGGATGTCACGGGCGGTGGTACCGGAGGCGACGACGAAGTCGGTGGCCCCCGCCTCCCGGGCGAGCTGCTCCTTCCCGGGTGAGACGTCGACCGCGACGATCGTCGAGGCGCCCGCGATCCGGGCGGACTGGAGGGCGGCGAGCCCGACCCCGCCGGCCCCGAACACGGCGACGGTCTCGCCGGGCTGGACCCGGGCCGAGTGGTGGACGGCCCCGTACCCGGTGAGGACGGCGCAGCCCAGCAGGGCGGCGTCGGTGAGCGGGATGCCGTCCGGGGCGGGCAGCACGCAGGACACCGGCACCACCGTCTCCTCGGCGAAGGCGGCGACGTTCAGACCGGGGTGGAGGTCGCTCCCGTCGGAGGCGCGGCGGGCGTACACGGATCCCGCGCCGGTGAGCGCGTTGGCGCACAGCCACACCTCGCCCAGCGTGCAGGCGTGGCAACTCCCGCAGGAGGGAGCCCAGTTGAGGACGACAGCCGAGCCGGGGGCGACCTGGGAGACCCCTTCGCCGACGGCGACGACGGTACCGGCGCCCTCGTGGCCGAGCACGGCGGGCACCGGCACCCGCATGGTGCCGTCGGACAGGGACAGGTCGGAGTGACAGACCCCGGCGGCGGCGAGTCTCACCCGGACCTGGCCGGGGCCGGGGTCCGGGAGCTCGATCTCGGCGATCTCCAGCGGGGCACCCACGGCGGGCAGGACGGCGGCGCGAACCATGCGAACGCTCCTAGAACTGGAGGGACTTGGTCTGGATGTACTCGGACAGTCCGTGGGCGCCGAGCTCGCGCCCCACGCCCGACTGCTTGTAACCGCCGAAGGGGGCGAGGGGGTTGAAGCGTCCGCCGTTGATGTCGACCTGGCCGGTGTCGAGCCGCCGCGCGAAGGCGACCGCCTCGGACTCCTCGCCCGCCCACACCGCGCCCGCCAGCCCGTACACGGTGCCGTTGGCGATCCGCAGGGCGTCCTCCTCGTCCTCGTAGCGCAGGATGGACAGGACCGGGCCGAAGATCTCCTCCTGCGCGATCGTCATCTGCTCGGTGACGTCGGCGAAGACGGTGGGCGCGACGAAGTAGCCCTGTTCGCGAGGTGATTCGGGGCCGCCCGCGACGATCCGGGCGCCCTCGGCGACGCCCTTCTCGATGTAGCCGCGGACCCGGTCGCGCTGTTTGGCGTTCACGACCGGGCCGATGCGGTCGCCGTACTTCGCGGCGGCCGCCGCGGCGAGCCCGACCGCCTCGTCGTAGCGGTCGGCCGGAACCAGCATGCGGGTCCAGGCGCTGCACGTCTGGCCGGAGTTGGACATCACGTTGGCGACGCCGACGTTGACGGCCTTGGCGAGGTCGGCACTCGGCAGGATGACGTTGGCGGACTTGCCGCCGAGTTCGAGGGCGACCCGCTTGACCGCGGCGCCCGCGACGGCGCCGATCCGCCGGCCGACGGCGGTGGAGCCGGTGAAGGAGACGAGGTCGACGTCCGCGTGCTCGGCGAGCGCCTGGCCGGCCACCGGGCCGAGGCCGGTGACCAGATTGAAGACGCCGGCCGGGATCCCCGCCTCGGCCACCGCCTCGGCGAAGAGCTGGGCGGTGAGCGGGGTGTCCTCGGCGGGCTTCAGCACCACCGTGCAGCCGGCCGCGAGCGCGGGGGCGACCTTCGCGACGATCTGGTGCAGCGGGTAGTTCCAGGGGGTGATCGCGCCGACGACGCCTACGGGCTCCTGGTAGACGGTCGAGTTGCCGACCTTCTCCTCGAAGGCGTGGGTCGCCGCCAGCTCGGCGTAGGAGCCGGCGACCAGCACCGGGACGCCCGCGTGCACGGACCGGGAGAACGCGAGCGGCGCCCCGAGCTCGGCGGTGACCGTCTCGGCGATCTCCTCCGCGCGGGCGGCCAGGACGTCCCTGAGGGCCGCGAGGCGGGCGGCCCGTTCGGCGGGCGGGGTCGCGGCCCAGGCGGGGAAGGCGGCCCGGGCGGCGCGCACGGCGGCGTCCACGTCCTCGGCCGTGCCCGCCGGAACCCGGCCGATCACCTGCTCGTCGGCCGGGTTCACGACCTCGATCGTGTCCCGTCCGGCCGCGGGGCGCCAGGCCCCGTCGATGTACATGCCGTCATGCGCCTTCATCGTGTTCCTCCCGGGCGGGGCAACGTCGTCCGGGACCTAAACTAGCGATGATAGTTTTGCGGCGCCAGGGCGACCTGCCGCGCGCGGGGTCACACCTGCGATCCCCGGGCCGTCACTCGTCCAGGTCGGGCAGCCGTTCCGGGGCGGGACAGATGCGTTCGCCGTTGTGGTCGAAGACGAACAGATGGGCGAGGTCCACCAGGAGCGGGATCTGCATGCCCTGGCGCAGTTCGATGTCGGGGGTGGTGCGCACCACGAGATCGCCGGGCAGCCGCCCCTCCGGCGGTGTGGGCCCGGGGTGGTCGGCCCCGTCGTCCGAGGGGTGGTCGAGGACGACCACGGGCCCCGCCCGCAGCGCCCCGGCGCGTCCCCGCAGCCGGTCGAGGACCGGGCGGCCCTCACGGCGCCGGCGGCGAGCGGGGCGGGTCGGGCGGGGGGACTCCAGCTCGGGCACGAAGGCGGGCCGCGAACCGGTGTTGAAGTGGACCAGGACCTCGTGCCCCTGGAACTCCACGTGCTCGACCAGTCCGGTGATCGCCACCTCGCCCGGCCGGGCCTCCGACGGCCGCGCGAGCCGTACGGCCTCCGAGCGCAGCCCGACGATCACCTCGCGGCCCTGCTGCACCCGGAGCAACTGATGGTCCAGGCACAGGGGTTCGGGCAGCCGCAGGAACTGCTTGCCGAGACTGATCGTCATGGCGCCGTCGAGCGGGGCCCGGACCAGTCCGCGCAGCAGGTTGATCCGCGGGGTGCCGATGAAGGCCGCCACGAAGACGTTCGCGGGCAGTCCGTAGACCGTGCGGGGCGTGCCCAGTTGCTGGAGGACCCCGCCGCGCATCACGGCGACCCGGTCGCCGAGCGACATGGCCTCGGCCTGGTCGTGGGTGACGTACACCGTGGTGGCGCCCAGGTCCCTGGTGAGCTTGGAGATCTCGGCCCGCAGATGGTTGCGGAGCTTGGCGTCGAGGTTGGACAGCGGTTCGTCCATCAGGAAGGCGGACGGGTGGCGCGCGATCGCCCGGCCCATCGCGACGCGCTGCCGCTCGCCGCCGGAGAGCTGGCCGGGGAAGCGGTCGAGGAGGTCCTGGATGCCGAGCATCCGCGCGGTGGCGTCGATGCGGGCCCGGGGGTCCTCGCCCGGGGCCTCGATGCGCAGCGGGAAGCCGATGTTGTCGCGGCTGGTCATGCTCGGATAGAGGGCGAAGTTCTGGAACACCATCGCCATGTTCCGCGCGGAGGGCGGCAGATCGTTGGAGTACTCCCCGTCCAGGCGCACCTCGCCCTCGGAGACCTCCTCGAGTCCCGCGATCATCCGGAGCACGGTCGACTTGCCGCAGCCCGAGGGGCCCAGCAGCACCAGGAACTCGCCGGGCCGGATGTCCAGCGAGAACCGTTCCACCACGCGGGGCCCGCGGGCGTACGACTTGCTGACGTGGTGCAGGGAGATGGCGCGTGTCATGACAGGTGCCCCCGGGGGCGTGCAAGGCGCTGGTGCTCCGCGGCCGGTCGTCCCGTACGGGTCGTACGGGACCTTGAGTCACGGAAGCTAACGGACCGCGCACGTCCGGGGGAAGACACGGGGCGGTATCGGACGGGCGGGTTCGGTACGGGCTGAAACGGACGATCGGATACCGGTCGGGGCGGAGACCGGGCGGTCCGGGCATTCCCGCCCGAACCCCGAAGCCCGGTCCCCGGACCCCGAAGCCCGAACCCCGGTCCGCCGTCCGGCCGTCCGGCCGTTCGGCTCAGCGGGCGCCGGGGCGCTCACGGACCTCGGTGAGGCGGGCGAAGGCGATGAGGTTCGCCGCGTAGCCGGTGCCCCGGTCGTAGGCACCGCCGCAGGTGATGAGCCGCAGTTCGGCGCGCCCCCGGTTCCCGTACACCTCCTGGTCGGGGAAGTGCGCCTTCGCGTACGTGCGGACCGCGTAGACCGTGTAGACGGCGGTCCGTCCGTCCTCGCGTCGCGCCTCGACGCGGGCGCCGGGACGGATCCGTTCGAGCGGGGCGAAGACGGCGGGGCCGGTGCGGGTGTCGCGGTGGCCGACGACGAGGGCCGTGCCGCGTTCGCCCGGGGTGGGTCCGTCGGTGTACCAGCCGACGGGTTTCGGATCGTCCACGGGCGGGGCGGCGAGCCGGTGTCCGCGGTCCAGCCGGAGACCGATGACCGGTGCGTCGACGCCCAGGGAGGGGATGCGCAGGGAGGCGGCCCTGGAGCGCGGCAGCGGGGCGGGCGGCTTCCCCGCCGCCCGGCCGGCGGGCGGGGGCGGGTGGTCCGGGCCGTGCGCCAGGCCGCCGGGGCGGGCGTCCGCGGCGTGCCCGCCCGGGGCCCGGGAGGCGGCGCCGTCGTCGCGCACGGCGCCGGAGGCCACCGTCCCGGCGGGCTCGTCGTCCCCCGCCCACCAGACGCCGCCCACCACCAGCGCGACGGTGACCACGAGGGTCCTCGACAGGCGGTAGGCGCGCGTCCGGTACCAGGGCCTCCGTCGTCTACGCGGCGCCATTGCTGCGTCGGCGCAGCCGCAGGAACACGACTCCGCCGGCCACTACGAGACCCACGGCCGCCGCACCGGCCACCGGGGAGAAGTTCTGCGCGTGGGCGAGGCCGCCGCCGCCCGCCGGAGGTCCTCCGTTGGGTCCGCCGGGGCCGCCCTGCTGCCCCGGACCGCCCTGCTGGCCGCCGGGAGCGCCGGTCCGGCTCGGGCTGGGCCGACCGCCCGGCCCGCCCGGACCGCCCTGTTGGCTGGGCGAGGCACTCGGTCCGCCGGTGGCGGACGGTGACGGGGTCGGGGCGCTGACGGGGCAGTCGACCTTGAAGACCTTGCTCTTGCCCGCGCCGTTCTCGCCCTGGAAGGTCCAGGTCAGCTTGTACTGGCCGTCGGGCAGCGTCAGATCGCCGGTACGGCCGCGTCCGGTCGCGGAGGTGAACAGCGTGCCGGCGAGGGTGGCGCCGCCCGCCACGTGGGGCTGCGTCGCGATCGACCAGGTGATCCGCTGTCCGCCGTCGAAGTCGAAGCCGTCGAGATAGAAGTGACAGACCTTCGGATCGTCCCGCTGGTCGTCGAACGCGGTGTTCGCGTCGTGGACCTTGACGTCGCCGTTGTCACCGGGGGCGGCGACCGCGGCCGGGGCGCCGAGGAGGGCGGTGCCGGCGACCGCGAGGGCCGCGAGGGCGCCGGCGCCGCGGCGTGGCGCGAGGTGGGACGAGGTGGACATGCGGGACTCCTCCGAGTCAGATGATTTTCATACAAATTTCAGGTCATCTGACTAGTTCTCACAGAAGATCCACAAAGGGGCGCAACTGCGCCCGGTCCCCGGTCAGGGACCGCTCGTCCGGCGCAACGACGCCCCCGGGCCACGCGGCTCGGGGGCATCGCTCCGGCCGGGGGGCCGGCTCAGCCGTCGGCGGGGGCCCCGAAGCCGGTTCAGGAGCAGGCCGTCAGCTCCACGGGTACGCCGTTGAGGACGGCCGTCCCGGACAGCGGGTCGAGCAGCGAGCCGTCGAGGAGCTGGTTGACGTTGACCCCGGGGTCCAGCGCGGCGTGGCTCATCCGGGTGCCGGGACGGTCGTGCCCCCAGCCGTGCGGAAGGCTCACCACTCCGCGCCGTACGGTGTCGGTGATCTCCACCGGGGCGGTCACCTCTCCCCCTGCGCCCCTCACGCGCACGGCCGACCCGTCGGCGAGCCCGAGCCGGGCGGCGTCCTCGGGGTGGATGTGCAGGGTGCAGCGGTTCGAACCGCCGGTGAGCGCGGGGACGTTGTGCATCCAGCTGTTGTTGGAGCGCAGGTGCCGCCGGCCCACCAGGACGACGGCCGCCGGGCGTTCCAGCAGCGCGTCCCGCAGTCGCGGCAGATCTCCCGCGATCGGCCCGGGCAGCAGCTCGACCTTCCCGCTGCGGGTCCTGAGCCGGCGCGGCAGATTGGAGGCGAGCGGTCCGAGGTCGATGCCGTGCGGGTGCTCCAGGAGCCGCTCCAGGGTCAGCCCGTCGGGGCGCGCGCCGAATCCGTCGCCGTAGGGGCCGAGGCGCAGCATCATGTCGAGCCGGCGTTCGGGGCCGTTCTCGCCGGTGAGGGCGGCGGCGAGTTCGCCGGGGTCACGCCCGTGCACCGGCGACGCGGGGTCCTGCACCGCCTTGCCGAGGGTGCCCTCGATAACCATCGTGTCCACGGCGGACGGGTCGGCGCCGTGCATTCCGGTCGCGGCCAGGACGAGCCGGGCGAGGATCTCGGTCTCCGCCATCCTGCCCTCCTCCAGGGGGACGACGGGGCGGTTGTAGCGGACCTGGTTGCGGACGGCGAGGGTGTTGAACGCGAAGTCGTGGTGCGCGCTGCGGGACGGCGGCGGCGGGGGCAGGACGACGTGAGCGTGGCGCGAGGTCTCGTTCAGATAGGGGTCGACGCTGACCATGAAGTCCAGTGATTCGAGGGCCTTGTCGAGGCGGAGGCCGTCGGGCGCGGAGAGGACCGGGTTGGCCGCGACGGCGATGACGGCGCGGACCGGGCTGCCGTCCTCGGTCGGGGTGTCGATCTCCTCCGCCAGCGCGGCCAGGGGCAGTTCGCCCTTGGCCTCCGGGTGCCGGCTCACCCGGCTGTGCCAGCGGCCGAGGGCGAAGCCCTTTCCGGGGCCGACCGGGCGGGGGGTCCGGTCGGTGGCGGCCGTGGGGAAGAGCGCTCCGCCGGGCCGGTCGAGGTTGCCGGTGAGGATGTTGAGGACGTCCACCAGCCAGCTGGCCAGGGTGCCGTGCGGGACGGTGCAGCTGCCGATGCGGCCGTAGACGGCGGCGGTCGGCGCGGCGGCCAGCTCGCGTGCCAGCTCCCTGATGGTCGCGGCGTCCACGTCGCAGGCCGCGCTCGCCGCCTCGGGCGTGAAGTCCCGCAACGCGTCGGGGAGTTCGTCGACACCCTGGACGTGCGGGGCGAGCGCGCCGAGGTCGACGAGCTTCTCCTCGAACAGGACGTGCGCCATCGCCGCGAGGAGCATGGCGTCGGTGCCGGGGCGGATGGCCACATGACGGTCGGCGAGCTTGGCGGTCCGGGTGCGGCGCGGGTCGATCACGGTCAGCGTGCCGCCGCGCGCCCGCAGCGCCCGGAGCCTGCCGGGGAAGTCGGGGGCGGTGCACAGACTCCCGTTGGACTCAAGCGGGTTGGCGCCGATCAGCAGCAGGTGGTCGGTGCGGTCCAGATCCGGTACGGGGATCGCGTTGGCGTCGCCGAACAGCAGGCCGCTCGACACGTGCTTGGGCATCTGGTCGACCGTGGAGGCGGAGAAGACGCTGTGCGTGCGCAGGGCGCCGAGCAGGACGGAGGGATAGAGGGCTCCGGCCACGGTGTGCACGTTGGGGTTGCCGAGGACGACCGCGAGGGCGTGCGGCCCGTACCGCTCCACGACCGGGCGCAGTCCGGCGGCCACCGCGTCGAAGGCCTCCTCCCAGGTGGCCTCGCGCAGTTCGCCGTTCTCGCGGACGAGCGGGCCGGCCAGACGGTCGGGGTCGCCGTCGGCGGCGCCGAAGGAGGCGCCCTTGGGGCAGATGAAGCCCTTGCTGAACACGTCGTCGCGGTCACCGCGGGCGCCCGTCACACGGGTGCCCTCGATGGTCAGCGTCAGTCCGCAGGTGGCTTCGCACAGGGGGCAGACGCGCAGCGCGGTTCGGGAGTCGGGGGTGGTGCCGGAGGTGCGGGACACGGGTCCTCCCGGAGGGACGGTGGCTTGGGCGCACAGGGACGCGGGCGAGCATACCGACCGGTACGCACGGTGGGGAGGGCACGGCGGGGGTCACGTCGGAATTCCGCGCACCGCCGCCCCTGCACCACGCCCCGCGCATCGCGGCCTGTGCACCACGCCCCGCGCTTCGCGGCCCCTGCACCACAGCCCTGGCACCCCGCCCCGGCACCGCGGCCGGGGGCGCGGCTAGTCGAGGACCCGGGACAGATACGCGCGCAGCAGTTCGCGTGTCTCCGCGATGATCCGTTCGTCCCCGTCAGGGTCGACGCGGAAGGCCAGGTGCACCAGGGTGTCGGCACTCTCCACGGCGACCAGGAAGCAGCGGCGCAGGTCTTCGTCCGGCTCCCGGTCGAGATAGCCGGAGAGCAGGTCGGTCAGGCGGTCGGCGACCCGGGTGTTGGGTTCGGCGTACCGGGCGCCGACGGGGATCTGATTGCCGAAGTCGACCAGGGAGAAGCCCGGGGCGGTCCGCTTCATGGCGAGGTACTCGTCGAGCACCGCGTCCATCGCGGCCCGCCAGCCGCCCCCGTCCGCCTCGCGCAGGCTCCGGGTGACCCGCTCGGTGTAGAGCTCCAGGTTGCGCTGGGCGAGCGCGTCGGCCATGGCCCGCTTGTTGCCGAAGAAGCGGTAGACGGAGCCGATGGGCACACCGGCCCGCTGGGCCACGGCACGGGTGCTCAGCCCGTCGTAGCCCACCTCGTCGAGGAGGTCGGCACAGGCGTCGAGGATTCTGGTCAGTCGTTCTGCGCTACGCCGCTGTACGGGCGCTCTGCGGAGCGGGGTCGTAGGGGGCACGCTCTTCATGATGCCTTTCCGCCGGGGCCGGGTGAACCTCACCCATCAGTACGCACCTGCGTGCCGTGGCCACTCATTTCCGGCGGGCGCCTACGTGCCGTGACCACCCATTTCCGCGAGTGCCCCCGTCCCGTGACCCCGGACTTCGGCGGGCACCCGCCGTCCCGTGACCCCGGATTCCGGCGGGCACCCTCCTCCCTCGTGGCCACGGACTTCGACAGGCGCCCTCCGCCCCGGTGACCCTGGATTCCGGCAGGCGCCCTCCGCCCCCGTGACCCCGGATTCCGGCGGGCGTCCCCGTGCCGTGACCGCTCCCCGGACCGCGGAACCGCCTCCCGCGAGCCCGGTCCCCGGTGTCAGCCCTCGGCGGCGGAGCCCGAGGCCGTGATGTCGGCCGTGCTCTCGACGGGCTTGTGGTGGACGGCCCACACGGTGCCGTCGTCCGCGTACAGCCGCGCGGTGACGTGATGGGTGCCGCGCGGGACCAGCCGGCCGGCCAGGCGGTACTCGGCCGTCCGCAGCCGGGCGACGGCGCGGCCGTCGACGTAGAGCCGGGCCACACCACGCCCCGCGACCGGCACGGTCCGTGAACCCGCGGGCGAGAAGCGGAAGTTGCGGACCGTGAGCCGCACGTCCCAGCCACCGGCGGAGTCCGGCTGGATCTCGATCGCGACCGCGGGCGCCCCCTTGGCGCCCACCTCGCGGAAGAGCCGGCCGTCCTCGTCCATCTCGTCGCCCAGGGTGCCCACGGGCGAGGTGGGGACCGTGGTCTCCCGCTCGTGCGCGTCACCGGTGCCGCAGCCCGCGGCTCCGCCGAGCAGGGCGCAGACCGCAAGCGCGGCGAGCAGTCCACACGTCCACCGCATGTCCGGAGCGTAGAACAGGGGCCCTCGTGGCCGGATCCCCCTGGAGTCGGGTTCTTGAGCCCCCGCGCACCCCCGTGAGGACTAGTCCCGTGGCAAATCCGGCCAACCCGCGCCGCGCACCCGGCGACCTCTTGCGCGGGGCGGGCCGGAATCCTACGGTGATGCATAGGAATCAGGCGCGAGGGAGCGATCATGAGCGGGGACGCGAGGAAGACGGCCGAGGGGCTGGCCCACCTCTCGGGATTCGGCAACGAGCACAGCTCGGAGGCGGTCCCCGGGGCCCTGCCGCACGGACGCAACGCGCCGCAGCGGGCCCCACTCGGCCTGTACGCGGAGCAGCTGAGCGGCTCGGCGTTCACCGAGCCGAGGGCGTCCAACCGCCGCTCGTGGCTGTACCGCATCCGGCCCTCGGCCGCCCACCCCGCCTTCGTCCGCGCCGACAACGGCGCGCTGCGGACGGCGCCGTTCACGGAGACCGTGCCCGACCCGAACCGGCTGCGCTGGAACCCGCTCCCGGAGCCCCCGGCCGGTACGGACTTCCTCGCGGGCCTGTGGACCCTGGGAGGCAACGGCGACGCCGCCCAGCGCACCGGGATCGCGGTGCACCTCTACCACGCCAACGCGTCGATGGAGCGGGTGTTCAGCGACGCCGACGGCGAGCTGCTGATCGTCCCGGAGCGCGGCGGGCTGCTGCTGCGCACCGAGTTCGGGCTGCTGCACGTGGAGCCGGGCCGGATCGCGCTGATCCCCCGGGGGGTGCGCTTCCGGGTGGAGCTGCTCGACCCGGTGTCCGAGGACGGCCGGGGCGGCGCCCGGGGCTATGTGTGCGAGAACTACGGAGCACCCTTCCAGCTCCCCGACCTCGGCCCGATCGGCGCCAACGGCCTCGCCAACGCCCGTGACTTCCTCGCCCCGGTCGCCGCGTACGAGGACGTCGAGGGCCCGGTCGAGGTGGTGAACAAGTTCTGCGGCAACCTCTGGACGGCGACGTACGACCACTCGCCGCTGGACGTCGTCGCGTGGCACGGCAACCACGTGCCGTACACCTACGACCTGCACCGCTTCAATGTGATCGGCTCCATCAGCTACGACCACCCGGACCCCTCGATCTTCACGGTGCTCACCTCGCCGTCCGACACCCCGGGGCTGGCCGGTGTCGACTTCGTCGCGTTCGCGCCGCGCTGGCTGGTGGGCGAGAACACGTTCCGGCCGCCGTACTTCCACCGGAACGTGATGAGCGAGTACATGGGACTCATCGAGGGCGCGTACGACGCGAAGGCGGAGGGCTTCGTGCCGGGCGGCGGCTCGCTGCACAACATGATGTCGGCGCACGGCCCGGACGAGGAGACCTTCCTGCGGGCCAGCGCCGCCGAGCTGAAGCCGCAGAAGATCGACGACGGCCTCGCCTTCATGTTCGAGACCCGCTGGCCGGTCACCGCGACGGCCCAGGCGGCCGGGGCGGAACACCTCCAGCGCCGCTACGACGACGTGTGGAAGGGGCTCGGGCGGCACTTCCGTCCGGCCGGCTGAACATCACCGGCCGTTGCCTTCCACGCCCGCGACCGGTACGGATACCCTCGTGACCTCCTTCGCTCCCGATTCGATCGTCCTGAACCGCAAGCTGCCGCTGTGGTACCAGGTGTCGCAGTCCCTGCGTGCCTCGATACTCGGCCGCACCCCTCAGGATCCCCTGCGCCTGCCCACCGAGGAGCAGCTCGCGGGGCACTACGGGGTGAGCGTGCTGACCATGCGGCAGGCGCTCAAGGAGCTGGAGGCCGAGGGACTCATCACCCGGCACCGCAGGCGGGGCACGTTCATCGAGCCGAGTGCCCGGCGGGGCGCGCCCGTGCGGCTGCTCGGCTCGGTGGACGCGATCGTGGCCCAGCAGTCGGGCATGACGACCGAGCTGCTGGACCAGGGGAGGACGCGGGTCTCCGGCGAACTCGCCGAGTTCTTCCCGGACGTGGACGAGGTGGCGACGTACCACCGGCTGCGCAGCGACGAGACGACGGGCGAGCCGACGAACCACGCGCGCAACTATCTCCGGCCCGAGCTGGCCGACCGCATCGACCGCGAGGACCTGATCCGCTGGCCGATGACCAAGGTGCTGCGGGACGTCCTCGGGGTCGGCATCAGCCGGATCACCGACACGGTGGAGGCCACGCTCGCGGACCCCGAGACGGCACGCCTGCTCCAGGTGCCGCTGCTCAGCCCGATCCTGCGCTACACGGGCGTCATCCACGGCAAGGACGGGCAGGCGCTGGACGTGGCGGTCATCCACTACCGGGGCGACCGCTTCTCGTTCACGGTCACCCTCGACGCACACTGACGACGGCGTACGGGGACGGCGAACGGCGCCCTCGTCGTACGATGCCGAGCGTGACGCCCGACGCCGCTCCGCTGCTCGCGGACCTCATGCCGTGGTCCGTCGCACCGCCGAGGCTGGGCCGCAGGTGGCCGACGGCCCCCGACGCGGCCTCCCTGAAGGCCCGCTGGGACGCCCTCGTACGGGCCCAGGGGCCGGACCGCGAGACGCTGTTCGGGCCGACGCGGGCCCGCACGACGCATTCCGCTGTGGCCCAGCTGCCGGGCCAGTCCAGCGGGACGGGCCGCCTCGCGCGGGCGTCGGACCCGTGTCCGCCGCCGGTCCGGGTGCTGAGCGCCCCCTTCGACGAGCAGTGGCTGATTCCCGATCACCGGCTGATCGACTCGGCCCGCCCCGAGCTGTGGCGGGTGGCGGACGAGGAGCAGGTGTTCGCGGTCGAGCAGGCGCAAGGACCCGAGGCCTCGGGTCCGGTCCTGCTGGCCGCGTCCGTGCTGCCGCTGATCGCCGGGCGCGGCGGGCGGGTGCGTCCGCTCTACCGGCGTCCGGGCGGCCGTGAACCGAACCTGGCTCCGGGCCTGTTGGAGCATCTGGGCTCCCGTCTCGGCCTCTCTCCGGCCCCCGTCGACGTCCTCGCCTGGACGCTGGCGGCCGCGCGGCGGGGCCGGGACGGCTGTGTGGTCCCGCTCACCGCCGACCCCGAAGTGTGGTCGTACGGGGTCGAGTTGGGCCGGACCATGCTGCGGCTGATGCGGCGCGGCGGCGAGCGCCCCAAGCTTCCCGGCGGCCGGCGGCCCTACGTGCGGGCACCGCTGTCCGCCCCGCCCCCGGCGTCCCGGCCGGCTTCGGGCCCTCTGCTCACCGACCCGTACTACGACCGCGAGGAGGAGTCCCTGCACCTCGGCGAGGGCAGGATCTCGCCCGTGCCGCCCGAGGCCTGGGACTTCGAGGTCGGCGGTGTACGGGTGCTGGAGCAGTGGTTCGCGGCACGGACCGGGGCGGGAGAGCCGGGCACGCTGGAGGCGATCGGCCCCGCAAGCTGGCCCCAGACGTGGACCTCCGAACTCCTCGAACTCATCACGGTGCTGGCGCTCCTCGCCGAACTGCGCCCCCAGCAGGCCGCGTTGGAGCCGCGTTCACCGATCACCCGGACGGAGCTGCGCACCGCCGGGGTGCTCCCGGTCCCGGACGCGGCCCGCCGCCCCGCCTCGGTGCTCGACCACCACGAAGAGGGCCCCGAGGGCCAGTTCGCGCTGATCTAGAACCGCCCGCGGACGCCCGCCGAGGCCGTCGGCCGGCTCGCTCCGGCGCGCACGGACGACTCCGGTCCGCGCCCCCGCCGAGGGCGGCGAACCCGCTCCGGCGATATCGGTGCATGACAAAAGTATGTTCAGGGTCCATGATCCATCGCATGCAGCCAGAGCCCCTGCCCCTCGAAGGCATCACCGTCGTCGCCGTCGAACAGGCCGTCGCCGCGCCCTTCGCGACCCGGCAGCTCGCGGATCTCGGCGCCCGGGTCGTCAAGGTCGAGCGGATCGACGGCGGGGACTTCGCCCGCGGCTACGACACCGCGGCCAAGGGCCTGGCCTCGCACTTCGTGTGGTGCAACCGGGGCAAGGAGTCCGTCGCCCTCGACCTGAAGGACCCGCGCGGACTCGACGTCGTACGCCGGCTCGTCGCGGAGGCGGACGTGTTCGTGCAGAACCTCGCCCAGGGCGCGGCGGCCCGGCTCGGGCTGGACGCGGCGACCCTGTGCGCCGAGCACCCCCGGCTGATCGCCGTGGACATCTCCGGATACGGGCCGTCGGGTCCGTACGCCGGCAAACGCGCGTACGACATGCTCGTCCAGTGCGAGGCGGGGCTCGTGTCGGTGACCGGGACGCCCGGGCTGCCGGTGAAGGCCGGTGTCCCGGCCGCGGACATCGCGGCGGCCATGTACGCGTTCTCGGGGGTCCTCGCGGCGCTGGTGCGGCGCGGCACGACCGGACGCGGGGGCCCGGTCGAGGTGTCGATGCTGGACGCGCTCGCGGAGTGGATGGGGCATCCGCTGCACCACGCGATGCACGGCGGGACCCCGCCGGCCCGCACCGGCCTCTCCCATTCCGTCATCGTTCCCTACGACGTCTATTCGACGGCTGACGGCGGGCATGTCCTGCTGTCGGTGCAGAACGACCGGGAGTGGCGCCGGCTCGCGCAGCAGGTGGCCGGGCGGCCCGGGGCGGCGGACGATCCGCGGTTCGCCACGAACGCGGCGCGGGTGGAAAACCGGGAGGCCGTGGACGCGCTCGTGGGAGAGGCGCTGGGCGCGCTCGGCGCCGACGAGGCGCTGGCCCGCCTGGAGGCCGCGGGCATCGCCTGCGCCCGGCTGCGGGACGTGACGGAGGTGGCGGAACATCCTCAGCTGGCGGCCAGGAACCGGTGGCGGGAGGTGGGATCGCCGGCGGGGCCGCTGCGTGCGCTGCTGCCTCCCATCACGCTGCCGGGCGGGGAGGAGGCGCGCATGGGACCCGTCCCGCGGCTCGGTGAGCACACGGGGGTGGTGCTGCGGGCGCTGGGCATGACGGACGCGGACGTCGCCGAGCTGCGGCGGGACGGGGTGGTGCGCTGAGGCTCAGCGCCCGGTGAAGGTGGTGACCCGCGCTCCGGATGTGGTGATCACCGGGCACCGCTGCCCGCCGTGGGGATGACGGACGCGGAAGGACAGCGGTGTGCCGGTTCGGTGGAGTCGCCGGAGCGCGGGTCGGGAAGGCCGGTGCCGACGGCCGGTCAGCGGTCGCCGAACAGCGAGCGGCGCAGTCGCCTGAGCGGCGCGAACAGCGAGACCCGCCGCACGCGCGCGACCCTGGAGCCGCTGTCGTGCGCGTGGTCACGGGTCGTGAGCTCACGCATCAGCGAGGTCGCCTCGACCGTCTCGCGCTGCGGTATGGCGGGACCGCCGAGCACCGCGAGATGTCGGTCCAGGCGCGAACTCGTCGCGCTGCTCCCGCATGTGATCGCAGGGACGCGTGCCCTGGTGCGCACTGTTATCTGTTCCATGTCACTCCCCACCCGTACAAGTCCACCCGGCCCGGGCAGACTAACCCTATCGCCCCCTCATGGCGCGCGTGTATCTCGGACAAAGGATTCACCTTCCCCATAAGGGGGTTGACGGTTACTCTCCGAATCCGACCGTTTCCAGGGCGAGTTGGACAACGGGCGAGGTCGTGGGCTGTTCCGAGCCGCCGTGAGGCTCGACCGTCACTGCGAGTGACGTCGCATTCTGATCCAGTCCGTCGGCGACGAGGGGCGTGTCGCCGGTGAAGAGGCCGAGAGAACGCGGTTTCTCCTTGGGGCGCATGAGCCACAGCTGATGGACGCGTCCGCCGGAGGGCGTGCCGAGTCCGCTCAGGGTCACGACGGCGCTCCGCTGCGACGCGGAGGCCACTACTCCGATTCCTCGGCCCCGCGCGTCGCGTTCACCGGTCGCCCGCGCGTCGGGAGCCGCCAGGACGTGGGCGATCTCACGTGCCTGGGCACGCTCCTGGTTCAGGTCGTCGCGCGCCTGGGTCGCCTGCACCGCGAAGAGCGCGGCGACCACGAGGGCCGCGGCGGCCGTGGTGGTGGCGAGCGGTGCGAACAGCGGCCGGAACCGGGGCTCCCGCGCCCGCGCGGGCTGCTGGAACGTCCGTGCGCGCGGCAGGTCCCGGGCCGCCGGTTCCTGCGGGGTCGTCCGTACGGCGGCCAGCACCCGCTCGCGCAGCGCGGCCGGCGGGGCCGCCGCGGTGGACCAGGCGAGCCGTACCGCGTCCTCGGTCAACGCCCGTACCTCCTCGGCACATCGGTCACAGCCCTTCAGATGACGTTCGAAGCGGCGCTTCTCCTCGCTCTCCAGCGCGTCGAGGGCGTAGGGGGCGGCGAGGGAGTGCAGATCGCGGCCCAGCAGTCGGTCGAGGACGCTCATGCGGCACCCTCCTCTCTTCCGTGCGGATCACGGCCCGGCAGGCGGTCGTCGGTGGTCACGCGGCCCCTCCCAGGCAGTCGCGCAGGCGGGTGAGCCCGTCGCGCATACGGGTCTTGACGGTGCCCAGCGGCAGGGACAGCCGCTCGGCGACCTCGCGGTAGGTGTAGCCGTCGTAGTACGCGAGGGTGACGGACTGCCGCTGGAGCGCGGTGAGCCGGTCCAGACAGCGGCGGACCCACTCGCGTTCGAGTCCGGCCTCGACCTCCTCGGCGACCTGGTCGAACGCCGGGTGGTGGTTGCGCCGCCCCTCGCGCTGTTCGCGCTCGGTGGCGGCGCGCGCGCTGCGCACCCGGTCGACGGCCCGGCGGTGCGCGAGCGTGAGGACCCAGGACAGGGCGCTGCCCCGCCGTGGGTCGAACCGCGGTGCGGAGCGCCAGAGTTCGAGCAGGACCTCCTGCGACACCTCCTCCGACTGCGCCGGGTCCCGCACCACGCGGCGCACCAGTCCGAACACCGGCCCGGACACCAGTCCGTACAGCTCGTCGAACGCCTTCTGGTCGCCTCCGGCCACCAGCAGCAGCAGCTCGTCAGCCTCCACCCGTCCCCCTCTCCGGCCCTGCACGGCCCGTCCTTTCCCCTACGTCTTCGCAGCGAACCCGTCTACGGATGGGTTACGGATCAGGGAGCCGAAAACGCGTGTCGGACAGGGATCAGTTCGTGCGCTCCGCGACCGGTCCGTCCCCCTCCCCCACCGGCGCCGGCCCGCTTCCCCGGCCGGCCGCTCCGGGAGCGCACCGGAGAAGAAGCCGGAGCGCCGGTGAAACAAGCCGCGACAACCGCCGTAAAGACGTTTGGGATTCGACCAATCCACCCCGGCGACCGCTCCGAATGGCGTGCGTCAGGCAAGTTGGACAGAGGACGGACGGCATGACACCTATCTCCAGGAGCGGCGCGGGTCGCAGGACTCTCGCGACCCTCGTATGCGGTGCGCTGGCTGCCGGGGGGCTCGCGGCCGCGGGTGCGACGGCGCTGGCACCGGGGGCGGCCTCCGCCTCCAGCCACCGCGAGGCACCGCTGATCTCGGGCACTCCGCAGTACGACAACACCGACGTGTACGCCTTCGTCAGCCCGGACAAGCCGGACACGACGACGATCGTGGCGAACTGGATCCCCTTCGAGGAGCCCGCCGGCGGCCCGAACTTCTACACGTTCGCCGACGACGCCCAGTACGACATCCACATCGACAACAACGGTGACGCGCAAGGTGAGTTGATCTACCGCTACACCTTCAAGACGCACCGCAAGAACGGCAACACGTTCCTGTACAACACGGGTCCGGTCACCAGCCTGAACGACCCCGACCTGAACATCACGCAGACGTACGACATCGATCTGCTGCGGCTGCACAACCAGCGGCTGGTGTCGAAGACCAAGATCGCGGACGACATCCCGGTCGCTCCGTCCGACGTCGGCAAGGCGTCCATGCCCGACTACGCCAAGCTGCGCCACCAGGCGGTGTCCAAGCTCGCCGGCGGCTCGACCACGTTCGCCGGCCAGGCCGACGACCCGTTCTTCCTGGACCTGCGCGTCTTCGACCTGCTGTACGGCGGGAACCTGAGCGAGGTCGGACGGGACACCCTCAAGGGCTACAACGTCAACTCCATAGCCCTCCAGGTCCCGAACGACATGATCCGTGAGTCGGCCGGGCAGCCGATCGTCGGCATCTGGTCCACCACGCAGCGCAGGGACGCGAGCGGCCGCTACCGCCAGGTGTCGCGTCTGGGCATGCCGCTGGTCAACGAGGTCGTCAACCCGCAGAAGGACAAGGACAAGTTCAACGCGTCCGCGCCCTGGGACGACGCCCAGTTCCTGAAGAACGTCACCAACCCCGAGCTGCCGAAGCTCATCGAGTCGATCTACAAGATCAAGGCTCCGGCCGAGCCCCGCAACGACCTGGTCGACGTGTTCCTGAAGGGCGTGAAGGGCCTCAACCAGCCGCCGCACGTGCGTCCGGCGGAGGAACTGCGCCTCAACACCTCGATCAAGCCGTCCATGCACCCCAAGCGGCTCGGTGTCCTCGACGGCGACAACGCGGGCTTCCCGAACGGACGCCGGCTCACCGACGACGTGATCGACGCCTCGCTCCAGGTCGTCGAGGGTGAACTGGTCGGTTCCAAGAACGACTTGGGCGACGCGGTCGACAAGAACGACAAGAGCTTCGAGAAGACGTTCCCGTACGTCGCCGAGCCGACCTCGGGTTCGCGCGGCGCGCTCGCCAAGGGCACGACCAGCGGGACCGACGTGCGCAGCCAGCTCGGTGACGCGCTCCAGCCCGCCGGGACGAGCTCCGGCGGCGGGACCGACACCATGCTGATCGCGGGCTCCGCGGCGGCGGGCGCCGCCGGCATCCTGCTCATCGGCTCCGGTCTGCTGTGGTGGCGCCGGCGGATGTACAACCGGGCCTACTGACCCGGCTCCCCGACTGGCGCGGCCCGCACGCAGTACTCGACCCCCCACGGTGCGGGCCGCGCCGCCCCCCACCCCCACGACGACCGTTTCGCCAAGGATTTTGAGGAGAGGGCATGTCCCCGCGGACGAACGACAACGCGACGCCGGACGCCGACCGGGCCACGCCCGACGAGAAGATCGCGGGGGCCGACGCCACCGAGAGCGCGGTGGACGCCACGCCCGACGAGGGGGCCCGCCCGGCGGCACCGGCCGATGACACGACGTCCGCCACGGCCACCGGCACCCACGGGGCAGCCGCTGACGAGACCGTCGCAGAGGGGGCCGTCACAGACGAGGCCGTCGCGGACGAGGCCGTCGCGGACGAGGCCGTCGAGAGCGCGGTGGACGTGGACGAGGCGGGCACCTCGAAGTCGACAGCCGCCGGGGACGCGGGCGATGAGCCCGAGACGTCCGTGCGGCTGCTCCCGCGGTCGCAGCGTCGCTGGAGGGCGGCTCAACTCGGTTTCTGTGCCGCCGCGTTGGCCGTCGCCATGACGGCGGGCGCGGTGGTGCTCGGCGCCCTGCGGGACGGCGCGACGACTCCCGCCGTCGCGGCCGTGTCCAACGGCGTGTCACCGCAGCTCCTCGCGAGCGGCGACCTCGACGCGAGCATCCTCGCCCTCCAGGCCCATCTCCGCACCCAGCCCAAGGACTTCGGCGGCTGGGCGACGCTCGGTCTCGCCTATGTCGAGCAGGCCCGCACCAAGGGCGACCCCTCCCGCTACCCCCAGGCGCAGGAAGCCCTCAACCGCTCCCTCGAGCTGCGTCCCGGCTACGATCCCGCGCTCGCCGGACGAGCGGCCCTCGCGGCGGCCCGGCACGACTTCGCCGGCGCCCTGAAGTACGCCGACCTCGCCCTGAAGCAGAACCCGTACAGCGAACGCGCCCTGTCCTCCCGGATCGACGCGCTCGTCGAACTCGGCCGGTACGACGAGGCGTCGAAGGCCGCCGACCTGGCCGACTCACGGCGGCCGGGCGTCCCGGTGTTCACCCGCTACGCCTACGTCCACGAGCTGCGCGGCGACGTGAAGACGGCCCAACGGGTCCTGAAACAGGCGCTGGACACGGCGACCAGCCGCGGCGACATCTCGTACGTGACCTCCGCGCTCGGCCAACTCGCCTGGAACCAGGGCGACTACCACTCGGCGCTCTCCTACTACGCGCGAGCGCTCGCCGCCGACGACAACTATCTCCCCGCCCTTGAGGGCCGGGCCCGCACCCAGGCCGCCCTCGGCGACCGGGCGGCCGCGATCAAGGGGATGGAACTGGTCGTACAGCGCTACCCGCTGCCCCAACCCCTCGTCGAACTGGGTGAGTTGTACGAGGCCAGGGGCGCGGCTGGCGACGAGCGGAAGGCCCACGACCAGTACAAGCTGGTGAACGCCTGGATCGCCCTCGCCCACGCCTACGGCGTCAACGCCGACCTCGACACCGCGCTGGCGGCGGCCGACCACGGCGACCACAAGGCCGCGCTGACCGCGGCCCGCGCCGAATGGGCCCGCCGCCACACCGTGCACACGGCGGACGCGCTCGGCTGGGCCCTGCACGTGTCGGGCCGCGACGCGGAGGCCCTGCCGTACGCGCGTCAGGCCACGGCGACCGGCTACCGCAACGCGTCCTTCCTCTACCACCTCGGCATCATCGAGCGGGCCAACGGCCATGCCGACAAGGGCCGTTCGGCGCTGAAGGCGGCCCTGGACCTGAACCCGGGCTTCTCGCCGCTGGGCGCCCGCGAGGCCCGTAAGGCACTGGGGGCGTCGAAGTGAGGGCGCCCAGGGTCCTCGCGCTCTGCGGCACGGTCCTGACCGCGGCCTGCGCGCTCGTGCTGGGCCCGTCGGGGCCGGCGAGCGCGCATCCGCTGGGCAACTTCACCGTCAACCGCTACGACGGTCTCGTCGCCGCACCCGGGCAGTTGCGCGTCGATCACTTCGAGGACCTGGCCGAGATCCCCGCCACCCAGGCCGAGCCGGACATCAAGCGGCTCGGCATGTCCGAGTGGGCCCGGCAGCGGTGCGAGACCGCCGCGCACGGCAGCAGGGTCACGGTGGACGGGCGGGCGGTGACGCTCACCTCGGGCGCGAGCCACGCCGAGCTGAGGCCGGGGCAGGCGGGGCTCCACACGCTGCGCGTGGAGTGCCGGCTGACGGCACCGCTGTCCGGCGCGGGCGCGGTGACCGTGGACTTCCACAGCGCGGGCACCGACCACGGGCCCGGCTGGCGCGAGATCACCGCCCGCGGCGACCGGATGACGCTCACCTCCTCGGACGTACCGCGGAAGTCCGTCTCGTCGGAACTGACCCGGTACCCCAAGGCACTGCTCTCCTCCCCCGCCGACACCGCCGCCGCCTCGCTGCGGATACGCCCCGGCGGCCCGGCCCTCGTCGAGGAGCACCGTGCCGCTCCGGCCGCCTCCGTGCTCCCGCGCGGCGCCGACCGCTGGACGCAGTACCTGAACGACCTGGTCGCCCGGCATCACCTCACCTTCGGCTTCGCGGCGCTGTCGCTGCTCATCGCCGTCGGCCTGGGTGCCCTGCACGCTCTCGCGCCCGGCCACGGCAAGACCCTGATGGCCGCGACGGCGGCGGCGCGCGGGGGCCGGGCCCGGTTCAAGGACGTACTGCCCCTGGCCGCCTCGGTGACCGTCACCCACACCCTCGGGGTCGTCGCCCTCGGTCTGCTGGTCACCGCGGGCTCGGCGGCGGCCCCCTCCGTGATCGCCTGGCTGGGCGTGTCCAGCGGCGTCCTCGTCACCGGGGCCGGGGTCACCCTCCTGCGCCGGGCCTGGCGCAGCCGGCCCGCGGCCCACGCCCCGGCACATGACCACGAGCACGGATCCGTCGCCTCGCACACACACGAGCACGGGCACCCGCACGACGCGGGCCACACCCACGACCACGCGTCCGGCCACGGGCCCGAGCACGCCCACGAACACGGCCGGGACCGGGCCCCGGCCCACACCCATGACCACGCCCACGCCCACGCCCACGACCACGACCATGACCACGGACACGGACACGGACCGGGCGACGGCCACGACACCGATCACGAGCACGAGCACGGCCATGTGCACGACCACGAGCACGAACACGCCCCGGATCACGACCATGTGCACTCCGCGCGCCCCCTGGTACTGGCCCACGCCACCGCCGCCGTCACGACGACCGCCGCGACCACGACGGCGACAGCAACGGCAACCCGGCCCCACACCCACGACCACCCGCACCCGCACCCGCACCCGCACCCGCACGACCACAGCCACGAGCACGAACAGGGCCACGACCACGGTCACGGCCACCACCACGACCACGCCCACGGCTCGGGCCGCACCCCCCGCTCCCCCGCCCTCGAACACACCCACGGCGGTTTCACCCACACCCACGAGATCGCCCCCACCGTCCGCGGCACGATCCTGCTCGGCTTCGCCGGCGGGCTGGTGCCCAGTCCCTCGGCGGTCGTCGTCCTGGTCGGCGCGGCGGCCCTCGGACAGGCCTGGTTCGGCCTGCTGCTGGTGCTCGCGTACGGCGTCGGGCTCGCCCTGACCCTGACCGCGGCCGGCTTCGCCGTCGTCAAGCTCGGCAGCGGCGTGAACCGCGCCCTGGCCGGACGCCGGAGCTGGGCCGAGGGACGTCTCGTGCTCCTCGTCCGCAGGACCGCGCCCCTCGGATCGGCGCTGATCGTCGTGGCGCTCGGGGCCGGATTGGTACTCAAGGGGGCGGCATCCGTCCTCGGCTGAGCTACTTTTGGGGAGAAATCGCGCGCGAGCGAATGGGGGACGCACGTGTCCGAAGATCCGGGCAGTGAACGTGTGATCGCGGGGCGCTACCGTCTGCTCTCGCCCCTGGGCGAAGGCGGGATGGGCACGGTGTGGCGCGCCCGCGACGAGGTGCTGCAACGCGAGGTCGCCGTGAAGGAGGTCCGCGCCCCGGCCGGGCTTCCCGATTCCGAGGTCGAGCGGATGTACGCGCGTCTGGAGCGGGAGGCGTGGGCGGCCGCCCGGGTCTCCCACCGCAACGTGGTGACGGTGTACGACGTGGCCGTGCAGGACGGCCGGCCGTGGATCGTGATGGAGCTGATCCGCGGCATCGCGCTCTCCGATCTGCTGGACGCCGAGGGGCCGCTCGATCCGCGGCGCGCGGCCCACATCGGCGCCGAGGTGCTCGCCGCGCTGCGCGCCGCGCACGAGGCGGGGGTCCTGCACCGGGACGTCAAGCCCGGCAACGTGCTGATGGCGAACGACGGGCGGGTCGTCCTGACGGACTTCGGCATCGCGACGGTCGAGGGCAGCTCCGCGCTGACCATGACGGGCGAGGTCATCGGTTCACCCGAATTCCTGGCGCCGGAAAGGGCGTTGGGGCGCACCCCCGGGCCCGAGTCGGACCTGTGGTCGCTCGGGGTGCTCCTGTACGCGGCGGTCGAGGGCAACTCCCCCTTCCGGCAGCCCACTCCGCTGAGCACCTTGCGGGCCATCGTGGACGAACCGCTGCCCGCACCCCGCCGGGCGGGCGCGCTCGGCCCGGTCATCGAGGGGCTGCTCGCCAAGGACCCGGCCGAGCGGACGGATGCCGAGGCGGCCGAGCGCGAGCTGCGCGTGGTCGCCGGGGGCGGTACGGCGCCCACGCGTCCCCTGGGTGGCGTGACCCGTTCGTCGGAGGCGCCGACGATCGGCGCGTTCGGTCCGGCGGCCTCGTCCTCCTCCCCGACTCCGCCCCAGGGGTTCGGTCCGGCTCCCGCGACCGTCCCGTCGGCCACCCCGGCGGCGGAACCCGGCCGCAACCGCCGGGCGGCCGTCGCCCTGATCGCGGGCCTGGTCGCGCTGGCACTCGCCCTCGGCGGGCTGACGTACGCCCTGCTCGACCAGAACAAGGGGAACAAGGGGAACACCGGGCAGGGGAAAAGCAGCAGCGGCACCACCGACGGGGGGACGGTCCCGGGAGGCCACACGAGCCAGAGCGCCACGGCCGGTGCGACCGGCGGCGAGAGTCCCTCCAGCAGCGCTCCCGGGGGCGGGAGTTCGACCACCGCCCCGCCCGCGCAGTCCGTCCAGGTGACGGTCGAGGGTCACAACACCCACTACACGGGCAGCTGTCCGCCGTCGAGCGCACAGGCCCCCTCGTTCACGGTGACGTTCACGGTGGGCCGTGTTCCGGTGGACGTCGAGTACCGCTGGGTGACGCAGACCGGCGAGGTGACCGATCCGAGCTGGAAGACGCTGTCGTTCCCCGCGGGCGGCGGCAGGACCCAGCAGAAGACGGTGGTGGCGACGACGTACGACACGAGCGGGGAGTTCGCCAACTCGATCGGTGTGGAGGTGCGCAGCCCCGTGCGCGTGACCTCGAACTCCGTCCCGTTCACCATCACCTGTGTGACGGAGACCCCGACGGACGGGGCCTCCGCATCCGTGTCCGCCTCCCCCTGACAGGGTGGGCTCTGCCCCCCGGCAGCGTGGGCTGTGTCCCTGACACTGCGGGCTGCCCTTGGCGGGGCGGGTGACGTCCTGGCGGGGCGGGCGTTCTCCCCGCCGGGACGGTGTTCTCTCGAAGGGTTCCGGGGTGGGGGCCCGGAGGTCAGACGGCTCCGGAGAAGGCAGGCAGGTAGCCGCCGGAGTGGCCGGCCGCGGTCGGGTGGTACGACTCGCCGATGTCCAGCCAGTTCAGACTGTGCAGCCAGGCGTCACCGGAGCAGATCTCGTGACCGGTGAAGGTGCCGCGCACATCGGCGAACGTGAAACCGTGGGCGGCGGCACGGGCGGCGATCGCGCTGTCCAGATAGTCGGCCGCACCGTTGATGGCGGACCGTTCGGTCTCCGAAAGCCCGGTCAGGCAGCTGCCGTTGAGCTTGTAAAAGCGCGGGTAGCCGAGGACGACCACATGGGCGGCCGGAGCCTTCGCACTGATCGCCGAGTAGACCGAGTCGAGGTTGCCGGGGAGCGTGGAGTCGACGTACGCCTTCGCCGTGGCGATGCGTGAGAGACAGGTGCTCTCGGACTGGAGGACACAGGTCGTCATGACGTCCGAGAATCCGGCGTCGTTGCCGCCGATGGTGATGGAGACGAGGCCCGTGGAGGAGCTGAGCGGGCCGAGCTGATTCGCCGTGACATCACCCGTACGAGCGCCGGAGCAAGCGGTGAAGTTGAACGACGAGGGTGAATGCGCGGCGTTCCAGAGATAGGGGTACGCCTTCGTGCTGCGGTCGCAGGAGCCGCTGGAGCTGATGTAGCTGCCCGCGCCGACACCGGAGGAATAGGAGTCACCGAGGGCCACGTAGCCGGTGGCCGCCGCTGTCTGCGCCTGAGCCGCCGCCGCCCCGGTGAGGGCGAGGCCGGCGGCCAGGAGGAGTGAGGTCACGTATGCCGAAAATCTGGGACGTCTCATGGAACCTCCCTTTAGCAGGATCTCTGCCACAACTTTGGTAGCAGCTACGCGTGTTGACAGGAAGTGTCCATGCCAAGACTCTTATGCATCAACCGGCCGATATGTGACCGTTCATCACCTATGCCGTTACATGTCCATGACGATCGTGCGGCAACCGCATGACAAAGCGGGGCAACGCGTCAACTCCCGCGGCCCGCGACGGGACGGCCGGAAGCCGCCGCGGGGAGCCGCCACGGGGGAATCCCGGCCCCCGCGGATGCACCGGAAGAGCGGGACCCGGGCGCGACACACCGGACGCACCGTGGAAACCGGGTGCACGGGGCGCCCGTGTGGCAGATCATGGCGGCATGTCTGCGAACCCACACGACGCTCTGCCGATCAGGCTCAACGTCGACGACAGCGACTCGCCGTCGGACGTCGTCGACGCGCTGTTCCTCGGCCGCTTCGCGACGGGCGAGCAGCCGCACTCGCACGCGGTGAACATCGACCGCGTACGGTCCGGGGCCACCCTGCTCCCGCCGGGCGCCCGGGTGCTGCGGTCCGCCCGTGACGACGACCGCAGCGCCACCCTCGCCGAGGGCGACGGCTGGACCCTGCTGGTGTCCCGCTGGAACCGCGGCGCCGACGTCACGGTGACCGCGACCACCGTCGAGCTCGCCGAGAAGGTGCTGAAGCAGGCCACCGACGGGGCCGCGGACGAACCCGAACCGCAGCCGGAGAACGTCACCATGGGCTTCTGGTACGTGTCACCGCGCCGGGGCCCGCACCGCACGACCCGGCAGATCTCGGCGGGCACCTGGGAGGAGATCCGGCCCAACTACACGGCGCCGGTGGCGGACGCCATGGACCGGCTGATGAAGACGACGCCGGAGGACATCGCCGGCCGGCTGCTGCTGCTGCACGGCCCGCCCGGCACCGGGAAGACCTCCGCCCTGCGCACGCTGGCCCGTTCCTGGCGCGACTGGTGCCAGGTGGACTGCGTACTCGACCCCGAGCGGCTCTTCTCCGACGTCGGCTATCTGATGGACATCGCGATCGGCGAGGAGGACGGCACCGGCAAGGGCCGCTGGCGGCTCCTCCTCCTCGAGGACTGCGACGAACTGATCCGCGGCGAGGCGAAGCACACAGCGGGCCAGGCCCTGTCCCGGCTGCTCAACCTCACCGACGGACTCCTCGGCCAGGGCCGCAACGTCCTCGTCGGCGTCACGACCAACGAGGACCTGGAGCGCCTGCACCCCGCCGTCGTCCGCCCCGGCCGCTGCCTGGCCCGGATCGAGGTCGGAGCACTCACGCGCCGCGAGGCGGTGGGCTGGCTGGGCACCGAGGAAGGGGTCTCGCGCGAGGGCGCGACCCTGGCGGAGCTGTACGCGCTGCGCCGCGGGACGACCCCGACGTCGGTCCCGGACCAGCGCGAGGGCGCGGACGCGGGTCTGTACCTGTGACGGCACCGAGGCCCGCACCGGCCCCCTCGAACCCGGCGCGGCCGGCGGCCGCCGGCTAAGCGTCCTCGAAGGCTGCCCGCAGGGCGTCCCGTACGGCGTCCAGAGCGGCGGCCTCGGTCAGACCGAGCCGGTGCGCGCGCTCGGCGTAGGCCTGCGCGGCGGACGCGGCCTCGCGGGACGCCGCGTCCCCGGCGGCGGCCACGAACGTGCCGTTGCGGCCCCGCGTCTCGATCACCCCGTCCGACTCCAGGGCCCGGTAGGCCTTGGCCACGGTGTTGGCCGCGAGGCCCAGCGACTCGGCCAGCCCCCGTACCGTCGGCAGCTTGTGGCCGACCGGCAGCACGCCGGACCTGGCCTGCTCGGAAATCTGGGCGCGCACCTGCTCGTACGGCGCGGCCCCCTCTGCGATGCGGATCTTCAGGGTCACGCGGCGATTGTCCCGTACCCGCGCGAAAATGAGGGGCATCCGCCCGCGGCGCCCGCGTAACGTGCGATCACATGACCGTGATCGTTCGCGAACTGCGGCACGGGGACCCGGTGGACACGGCGGGGTTCGCGCGCATTCGTCAACAGGCCCTCCCGTTCATCCTCTTCACGCCCGAGTCCGTCACCTACGACCTGGAGCGGGCCCATCCCGACGCCCACCGCGTGCCGCTGCTGGCCGAGGAGGACGGGGAGCTGATCGGCACCGCGCAGATCGGCCTCGTGCACGACAGCCCGGAGCCGGGCCAGGGAAGCCTCAACATCTACGTCCGGCCCGGCCGCACGGGACGCGGGGCGGGTTCGCTGCTGGCCCGCGCCGCCGAGGAACGGCTGGCCGCCCTGGGCGCGACCCGGCTGCACACCTGGGTGCTGGACGAACCCAGATACCGCGCCTTCGCCGAGAAACGCGGCTATCGCGCCGCCAGACCGGCGCACTTCCTCCGCCTCGACCTCGCGAACGGCACCCTTCCGGCGCTCCGGCCTCCGCCGGACGGCGTGGAGCTGCGCACCGGAGCGGACTTCGCGGACGACCCCCGGCCGCTGTTCAGGCTCCACGCCGAGACGCTCGGCGACGAACCGGGCGACGTCGACCGCGAGTTCACCGACTACGACGCCTGGCTGGCGGAGACCTGGCACCACCCGCTCCTGAACCACGAGCTCACGTCCGTGGCGCTCGTGGACGGCGGCCCGGCGGCGTTCAGCGCGGCCGGCACCGACGGCGGCACCCGCTACGCCACCGTGATGACCGGCACCGGCCGCGCCTTCAGAGGCCGTGGTCTGGCCAAACTCGCCAAGAACGACTCCCTGCACCGGGCCCGAGCGGCCGGGTTCACCGAGGCGTTCACGGGCAACGACGCCGGCAACGTGCCGATGCTGGCGATCAACGACTGGTTCGGTTACGAAATCTGCGCAACGGAGGTGATGTATGTCCGCGACCTCGGCTGACACGCCCGGCTCGTCCCTGGAGATCGTACTCGTCAAGGCGGGCCGTACGAAGATCAGTTACCCGGCCGAGCTGCTCGCCGACGACGGGAACCGGGTGGTCGTGCGGGCCCCCTGGGCGGGCGACGGCGTCCGCGACTTCGGCTTCGTCCGGTTCGAGAAGGGCGATGTCTTCACCGAGTACTACTGGCGGGACCGCTGGTACGCGGTGAAGGAGGTCACGAACGCGGCGGGTGAACGCAAGGGCTGGTACTGCGACATCACCCGTCCGGCCACCGTCTCCGGGGACCGGCTGACCGTCGAGGATCTCGACCTGGACCTGTGGCTCTCGGCCGACGGCACGGACGTACGGCGTCTGGACGAGGACGAGTTCGCGGAGAGCGGCCTGGCGACCACCGACCCGGCAGCCGCGGCCGCCGCCGAGAAGGCCCTGGACGACCTCGAACACCTGGCCCGCGAGGGCGGCTTCGAGACACTCCTGACCTAGCCCTCGGGCCCGGGCCACGAAGGACGCCGTTTCGCGGATCACCCGCCGGGCTCCGCGGAACGCCGGACAGGGCTCCGCGGAACGCCGGACAGGGCCCCACGGTACGCCGGACAGGGCCCCACGAGGGCACCCGGCGAGGCTCCCGCGCGGAAACCCGGGCAAGGCCTCACGAGGGCACCCGGCGAGGCTTCACGAAAGCACGCACCCGCCGGACGCCGCTCACACACCCGCCGGACGCCGCTCAGAAGCGGGCCACCGCCGCGTACCGCTCGTCTTCGACCTCCCGGCCCCACAGCAGCGCCTCGCCCGACAACGGCTCCACGCGCAGGTCGGCGGCGTCGGACAGCAGGGGCCGCAGCAGGGTCGCCATCCGCTCGGCGGATATGCCGACCGGGCTCACCGTCCCCCACACTCCCTCGACGAGCACCAGCCGCCCGCCCGGGCGCAGCAGTCCGCGCCAGTGCCGCAGCACGCGCCCGGGATCGGGCAGGGTCCACAGCACATGGCGGCTGAGCAGGACGTCGAAACGCTGTTCCCCGACGGGCGGTGCCACCGCGTCGCCGACGAGGAACGCGGCGTCCCGCCCGGCCAGCTTGGCGCGGGCCCTGTCGATCATGGCCGGGGCGAGGTCGACCCCGGTGACGCGGTGCCCCTGCTCGGACGCCACGAGCGAGAGGCTGCCGGTGCCGCAGCCCACGTCGAGCAGATCACCGGGGCTGCCGGGCAGCCAGTCCCGCAGCCGGGCCGCCCAGGCGCCACGGACCTCGGGGTCGCGCAGCCCGTGGTCGGGTTCCTCGTCGAAGGTGCCGGACGCCGCGTCCCAGTCGACGCCCGCCCCTGGATTCGTCCCACCGTCGCTCACCATGCGTTCCACCTTGTCACCCGCCACTGACAATCGGCCCGGGCCCGCCACGGGCGCCCGGCGGGTGACGGGCGCCACAGACATTTCGCGACCGATGAGGAACTCTCCCCGGAACGGTCCACCCCCGTACAACCGCGGATCCGGGTGGACACTAGGAGGCAGCCATGCGCCGAGTGACCGTGCAGAAGCCCCTGAGGAAGTCCGACTCCCGCCGTGTACGGGACGAGCCGGACGAGCGCCCCGCCGAGCGCCCGGAGGTCCGGAAGGACATCGCGCGCACCTGGTGGCCGGACGGCTGAGCCATCGCGGGCCGCCGCCGAGAGCCTGACGAAAGCCCGAGCGAGCGGCCCCGGCAGCCGGCGACGGCCCGCGTCAGGCCAGCCGCTTGCGGTAGTGGATCCGGTCGTAGGGCCCGTTCACGCGCCGCTCGGTCATCTCGTACCCGTACCGCGGGTAGATCTTCTGGTTCTCCCACATCATCGCGTTGGTGTAGAGCCTGATCTCGTCCAGCCCGAGCGCCCGCGCGTGCGCGTCGACGAACCGCAGCAGCCGCCGGCCGACGCCCTGGCCGTGGGCTTCGGGCCGGACCGCGATGATGTCGAGGTAGAGGTGGTCCGGGCGCTCCTCGACGACCACGAGCCCGAGAACCGGCTCTCCGGTGACGAACACCCGCCCCGCCGCCACGTTCGCCGCGTGGTCCGCCTCCATGGGCACCGGCACGACCCCGATGCGCTCCACATAGGGCTGGAACGCGGCGTCGATCACGGCTTTGACCAGAGGCACGTCACCGGCGACCGCCACCCGCACCCCGTCCCCCGCGGACACCCCGCCGCCCCTCCCGGCCGTCTCGCCCATGCCCGCACCCCATCCACCTGATCGCAGTCTCGGCACTCCCTTTGAAGGCAGCGTAGAGCCCGCCGAGGGCGATCCCTCCGAAGCATCGGGAGCGGGGCGGCCCGCCCCCGTGGTGCGGGCCGCCCGGAACCGTGGTCGGTCAGCTGCGGTCACCTGCCCTGTTCACCACGGCCGTCGCGACGGTCGATTTGCCGCCGAGGACCTTGCCGCGTCCATCGACGTACCTCTTGCCGACGATCCGGTAGGTCTGCGGGTCGATCAGCCACTGGTCGTCCATCGATTCACCGGTGGCGGGGTTCTTCCCGCGGTTGTAGTTCAGGGCGATCGCCCGGCGTCCGGCGGCGGTCTCGACCAGGTGGTCGGTGACCTTTCCGCCCGGTACCAGCGCGAGGGCGCGATAGAGCGAGGCCAGGCCCTTGGCCGGCATCACGTCGGCCGAGAGCAGGACGCTGATCTCGGAGTAGTCGTTGCGTGCCTGTGAGAGTTCCTTCGAGTCGGCGATGGCGTTCTGCTCGCGGAGCGCCTTCGTCGTTCCTTTGCCGTCGGCCGGCAGGGCGACGAGGACCCGGTACATCTCGCGCGCCGAGCGGTCGTCGCCCTCGGCTCCGTTCTCCAGGTGCATCTTGGTGATGTCGAGCGGCCTGTTCCCCAACCGGGAGGCGCTGGCGGAGCCGTCGAACCGGATCCAGCCCTCCCCGTCGCCCATGAAACGGTCGGGCTTCCTCCAAGGCTCCGGCGCCGACTTGATGTAGATCCACTGCTTCGCCGTCGGAGCGGCGCCGTCCGGCTGCGCCTGGACCGCGTCGGCGGCCTGCCGCAGGAACTCGGCCGCGCTCACCCCCTTGTAGCGCACACTCGGCGTGGCCGCGGGGTGCACCGAGCGTCCCGCGCCCTTCCCGCCCACCAGGAGGGTGGCGGCGACGGCGACGGCGGTCACGGCGGCCACGACCGCGACGATCGCGAACTCCCGCCGTCGCCACAACGCGTGCCGCGATTCCCTGGCCAGCACGGCCTCGGTGAGACGCGCCCGTCCCGGTGCGAGCCGGGCCCGGTCGGGTACCGGCACGTGGGCGCGCAACTCGCGTACTTCGGTCATCTCGTCCATGGCTACGCCACCTCCGCCACGTCGATCACGAACGCAGGATCGGCACCCAGCGCTGTACGTACCTTGCGTCGCGCCCGGTTGAGCCGCGAACGAACCGTGCCGACCGGTATGTCCAACGCCTCCGCGACCTCCTGGTAGGTGAGTTCGGCCCAGGCGACGAGCAGCAGGACGTGCCGGTCCGGCGCCGACAGTCCTGCGAGGGCGCCGGCCAGCGGGCCTTGCGCCGCGATCCGGGTGTCGGCGTCCTCCAGCCAGGACTCGCCCCCGGACACGTCGAGCGGGTCGCGGCCGGTGCGGGCGAGCGCCCTGAGCGCCCGCACCTCGGCGCGGCGCTGCTTGCCGATGAGGTTTCCGGCGATGCCGTACAACCAGGGGCGCGCGTTGGCGCGCGTGCGGTCGTAGCGGGACCGGATCCGGAAAGCGATCAGGAAGGTGTCGGCGGTGATGTCGTCGGCGACGGTGTCACCCAGGCGACGGGCGACATAGCGGTGGATGTCGGGGGCGTAGCGGTCGTAGAGCAGGGCGAAAAGCTCCGACTGCTCCAACGACTGCGCGACTATCTCCGCGTCGTCCTCCGCCCGTGCCGTGGACGGCGGCGGTCCGCTCACAATGTTTCCCCTGACTCGTCGGTGAGTGCGTGTCACCTGCTGTTCCCCGATGGGTTCGAAAGAGTTCACGGTTTCGCGGAAGTCGTCGCACCACCGGTGAACACGGGGGTGCTCAGGGAATCACCCGCTTCAGCGCCTCCCGCACGCACCTCTTCCCGCCGGCCGCCCCGCCGGACAGCGGCAGCGCTCCGCAGCAGGTCGGACCGGGCTCGGACCGAGCTCCCCGACCCCCTTCCTCAGCCCCCCGTTAGCCCTGCCTTAAACGCAGCATAAGGATCTCCGTCTCCCGGCTCCGACAGGCGATTTCGCGGGTTCCTCGGGCTAGTTTTCTGATCACCCCCACGGGATCCCCCACGGGATCCCCGCACGGAGCGCCGTGCGGGGCTCACCCCCCACGTACCAGGACCGTTCGAGGAGTTCCCCATGTCCGCACGCCGCAAGGCCGCCGGCGTCGCCGTGCTCGGCACCGTCCCGCTCGCCCTGTCCGCGCTGGCCGCGGTGCCGGCGGCGGCGCACGGTTCGATGGGGGACCCGGTGAGCCGGGTGTCCCAGTGTTACGCCGAAGGGCCGGAGAACCCCAGGTCGGCGGCCTGCAAGGCGGCCGTCGCGGCGGGCGGCACCCAGGCGCTGTACGACTGGAACGGCATCCGCATCGGCGACGCGAACGGGCGGCACCAGGAGCTGATCCCGGACGGCAAGCTGTGCAGCGCGAACAGCGCCGAGTTCAAGGGGCTCGACCTGGCGCGCGCCGACTGGCCCGCGACGAGCGTGAGCAGCGGCTCGTACAGCTTCAAGTACCGGGTGACCGCACCCCACAAGGGCACGTTCAAGGTGTACATCACGAAGCAGGGCTACGACCCGTCGCGGCCGTTGGCCTGGAGCGACCTCGATCTGACGCACCCGGTCGCGACGGCCACCGACCCGGCGGCCTCGGGCGGCTTCTACACCTTCTCCGGCACGCTCCCGGAGCGCTCGGGCAAGCAGCTCCTGTACGCGGTCTGGCAGCGCTCGGACAGTCCGGAGGCCTTCTACTCCTGCTCCGACGTGGCGTTCGGGGGCGCGGGCGGCGGCAAGGGCGCGGGCTCCGGCAGCGCTCCCGCGCCGAGCGCCTCGGCTCCGTCGGAGAAGCAGATCGAGGACGGCAGCGACAAGTCGACCGTGCACCACGATCACGGGCACGAGGACGCCGGTGCCTCCGCGAAGCCGGCCGCGAGCGAGTCCGGGGCGGCCGGGAACACCGCGTCGGCCGGACCGGCCGCGGAGACCCGGGACACCGTCGATTCCGCCGGGTCCGTGGACTCCGCGGAGAGCCGGCCGGAGGCCGCCGGTTCGGCCCGGAGCCTCGCCGAGACCGGCGGCGACGCCTCCACCTCGTACGTCGCGATCGGCGGTGCCGCCGCCCTCGCGCTCGGTGCCGCGGCGCTGTTCGCCTCGGTGCGGCGGCGCGCGACCCCGAGCGGCCGGCGCGGGCGCTAGGGCCGGGGGACGGGAATCGTCAGACAGGCCCTGGGGCGCGCCCCGGGAAGACCGGGGTGCGGAAACGACTCCGGGGGCTGACCGGCGGCTCAGGCCGGACAGCCCCCGGCGGCGTGGTCCGCCGTCCGCGGTCCGCACGCGGCGGAACGCGGACGGACGGACGATCACGCCGGCGCGCTCGGGCGGACCACCATGGACGAGTGGTCCGCCGAGCAGGTCAGCTGAACACGGACGCACAGGTGGTGGTCGACGCGTGCGCCGGGTCGAGCGCGTTCGCCACCTCGTGGTACGCGATCCGGTCGAGGATCCCGATGGCCACGTGCTCGGACAGGTCCAGGGAGCACAGGTTCTGCAACAGGACGTTGTGGACGTCGGATCCGCTCAGGAACTCGGACTGGTACGGGGTGACCACCTCGTCGTACTTGGTGGCGATGACCGTGTAGTGGACGCCGGGGACGGTGTCGCCGCCCGCGTTGAGCTTGGTCAGGAACGCGGAGCCGACGATCTGGTCCGCGAGTCCGGGGGTGGCCGCGGACAGCAGGTCCTTGGCTCCGGGGAAGTACGGGAGCAGGTTGGTGAGCCCGTTGAGGTTCGTGCCGTGGTTGTCGGGGGCGATGCCGACGAGGGCGTTCACCTTGGCCGCTCCGCCGAGGAACTTGAGGTAGTAGCGGGGCATCATGCCGCCCTGCGAGTGTCCCACCAGGTCGACCTTGGCCGCGCCGGTGGCGGCGAGCACCTTGTCGACGAACACCTGGAGCTGCGCGGCCGAGGCGTCGATCGGGCCGAGGCCGTTGAACAGCGGGACGCCGGGCAGCTGCCCGTAGTCGAGGGAGAAGACGCAGTACCCGCGGCTGGTCAGGTAGGGGGCGAGGGCCAGCCAGTTGTCGACGGAGTTCCCGAAGGTGCCATGGACGAGCACGACGGGGCGGGGGTGTGTGGCGGAGGGCTTGCAGGAGTAGTTGTTCCAGCCACTGCTGGGGGCGGAATCAGCTTGTGCTGCGGCGGCGGGGACGATCGCGACCGTGGCGGTCAGGAGCAGCGCGGCCAGGGGTCTGAGCACTCGCTTCCAGGGCAGCATCGGGTGATCTCCTTGCGGCTCAAGGGAGTTGTGGGGGTGTACGCCCTGCGATCCGGATCACGAGGATGCTGTTCACTCGTCAAGTTACGGTCGAGTAGCAGATGTGTGAAGTTACGCGTCAGTAAAAACTTCCAGTGATAACCAGGGTGATCGTCGCCGGTGACGGAACGTCACCAGGTGGGCTTGATCGGACCGTAGGGCGCGATGCTCGTCAAGCGCGTGCGCAACGCGCGCATTTCGCTCTCCCCCAGCACTTCGGCCCACGCCCGTACGGCGTCCGCGGCCGCCTCCTCGGCCGCCCGGGTGCAGGCCCACCCCAGTTCGGTGAGCACCACGAGCCGGGCCCGCGCGTCCTCGGGATGCGGCCGCCGCTCGACGTACCCCCTGCGGACGAGTTCCTCGACGAGCTGGCTGGCCGCCTGCTTGGTGACCCCCAGGTGGGCGGCGATCTCGGTGACGGTCGCGCCGTCCGGCGCGAGCCGCGCGAAGGCGAAGCCGTGCGCGGGGCGCACCCCCTCGAAGCCGCGGGCGACGACCCCCTCGTGGATACGTTGCGTCAGCTCGCCGGCGGCGGCGAGCAGGGCGGCGGACAGGGCCATGGCCTCGGAGTTCTGCACGCACGCATTCAAACACCCTTGACTATTCGGTCAAGCAGCTTGACTATGTTCATCATGGATGGTCAAGCAACTTGACCATCTTCCATCCCGGCCCCATCCAGACCCCATCCAGACCCCGCCCCGATCCCGATCCCGACCCTGGAGGCACCCGTGCCCGTCATCCGTTCGTCCGAAGCCGTCGTCCACGAGATCCACGGCGCCCGGTTCGTCTCGTACGCCTCTCCCCGCAGCGGCAGCAAGGAGCTGTGCGCCTGGCGTGCGGAGATCCCCGCGGGGCACCGGGCCCCCGTGCACACCGTCGACCGCGAGGAGGTCTTCCTGCTCCTCTCCGGAGAACTGCTGGTCACCCTCGACGGCCGCACCGAGCGGATGACCGAGGGCGACACCCTGATCATCACCCCGGGCGTGTCCTTCGGCGTCGAGAACCCGACCCGGGAGACCGCGCTCTCCTGGGTCACCACGTCCGTCGGCCTCCGGGCGGAGCTGGCCGACGGCTCGGTCCTCACACCGCCCTGGGCCAACTGAGCCCTCGGCTCAGGCGGCCAGCGTCCCGGGGCCGATCACATGCGGGCCGAACTTCGCCCGCGCCCGGTCGGCGACCTCCTCGATACGGCGGACCTTCTCGTCGACCGGGTCGAAGGTGAGCTGACGGGAGGCCTGCGCCGCGGGGGTCAGGCCCTCGGCCCGCAGGGCGATCACCCGGACCCGGGCCCGCTGGAGGCCGAGCGCCTCGTACATCCGGTACGCGGTGCCGGTCAGCGTCGCGGAGTGGGCGGTGGGCTCCCTGAGGGTACGGCTGCGGACGGTCGCGGAGCGGTCGGCGTACCGCACGGTGAGGGTCAGCGTGCGGCAGACCTTCTCCAGGGAGCGCAGCCGGGTACCGAGCTCCCCGGCCGTGGAGAGCAGGGCCCGGCGATGCATGGAGGGATCCAACTCGTCGTACGAGAAGGGGTGTTCGGCGGCCAGGGACTGCGAGGTGGCGTTCGGCACGACCCGGCCGCGGTCGATGCCGGACGCCTTCTCGCGCAGTTCACGGCCGGGCCGGACACCGGTGAGACGCTGGAGCGTGGACAGGGGCGCGGCCGCGACCTTGCCGATGGTGTCGAGGCCGTACTCGCACAGGGTGCGGGCGGTGGCGCCGCCGACACCGGGCAGCGCGGCGACGGGCCGGCCGGCGAGGAACTCCGTGACGGCGTCCGGTTCTTCGGGCACCACCCGGGGCACCCCGGGCACGGCGTCCCGCAGCGCCATCCGCGCGAGCATCGGCCCGGGCCCGGCGCCGATCACGCAGTCGGTCCCGTACAGGGCGAGCGCCCGCACCCGGATCAGCGAGGCGAACTCGACGGCGCCGCGCCCGAAGTAGCGCTCGGCACCCCGCAGATCGAGCAGGGCCGCGTCGGGCGGCAGCGCCTCGACGACGGGGGTGAACTCCTCCAGGACGCCGAGGAGCCGGGGCAGGGCGGCCTCGTCCAGCGGAGGCAGCTGGAAACGTACACAAAGGACGGTCATCCCGCACTCCCCGGACTCTGGTGCCACAACTTCTTCCCACCCGCGGGACCTTCGCCCGCGGGACGCAGATCGGCCCAGGGGTGCATCTCGTACCCCGTTGGCATCCGGATCGTCCGGCCGCCCCCGGACGGACCGCCACCATCGGACGGACCGCCGTCACCGGACGGTTCGAGCCGCCGCGGCCCCCGCGGACCTCCCCGCCCGTCCGGCTCCCCCGGCTCCTCTCCCGAACTGCCCCGCTCCCCCTGCCTCTTCGGCCGTTCCGGCGCGGGCTCGGCCAGGCGCGCCGCCACCACGTCGAGACCGCCCTCGGCGCGCAGTTCGGCCAGTTCGGCGAGATTCCAGGCCGCCGCGCCCACCACGCTGAGGCTGCGCGGGCCGCGGCGCTGCACCACTCCGCGTACGAGCAGCAGCCAGGAGTGGAAGACGGTGTGGGCGCAGGCGTCGTGGGAGTCGTCGAAGAAGGCGAGGTCGACCAGGCCCGTCCCGTCGTCCAACGTGCTGAAGATGACCCGCTTGCCGGACCGGATCGGCGGGGTCTGGGTGGCCGCCTTGGCGCCCGCGACCAGGACCGTCTCGCCGTGCCGGGCCTCGCGCAGCCGACGGGCCGTGACCACGCCCAGCTCTCCCAGGAACGCGCGGTGATCGTCCATCAGATTGCGCGAGGCGTCCATCGAGAGCACGCCCAGTTCGGCGCTCAGCCGTTCCGCCGGGGACAGGTCGGGCAGCCCGGCGGAGGCGGTGTTCCGCCCGCCGGACAAAGGGAGTTGGCCGCCGCCCGCGCCCCGGGACCCGCGGTGCAGTTCGGTCAGGTGCAGTTGGAGATCACGGCGGTTGGCGCCGAACGCGTCCAGCGCGCCGACCTGCGCGAGCCGCTGGGCGAGCGGCCGGCTCGGCCGGGCCCGTTCCCAGAAGTCGAGCAGCGAGGCGTACGGCTGCCCGTCCGCGATCCGCGCCGCCTCGGCCTCGCTGATGCCGTGCACGTCGGAGAGCGCCAGCCGGACACCCCACCGGCCGCGGGAGACGGAGGAACCGGCGGGACCGTCCCCCTTCGGATCGGACACCAGTTCGATACGATGGGCGACCGCCGACCGGTTCACGTCCAGCGGCAGGATCGGCACCCCGCGCCGCCGCGCGTCCGCCAGCAGCAGCCGCTTCGGATACATCCCGGGGTCGTGCGTGAGCAGCCCCGCGTAGAAGGCGGCCGGATGGTGGGCCTTCAGCCACGCCGACTGGTACGTCGGGACGGCGAAGGCGACGGCGTGCGCCTTGCAGAAGCCGTACGACCCGAAGGCCTCGACGATCTCCCAGGTGCGCGCGATGGTCTCGGTGTCGTACCCCTTGACCGCCGCGTGCTGGGCGAACCAGAACCGGATGCGCCCCTGCGACTCGGGGTCGGACAGTCCGCGCCGCACCCGGTCCGCCTCGTCGCGTCCGCAGCCGGTCATGATGTCGACGATGTCGATGATCTGCTCGTGGAAGACGACGACTCCGTACGTCTCCTTCAGGGGCCCCTCCAGATCCGGGTGGGGGTAGCGGACCGGCGCCCGGCCGTGCCGTGCCTCGATGAACGGCCGCACCATGTCGGCGGCGACCGGCCCCGGCCGGAAGAGCGAGATGTCGACGACGAGGTCGTGGAAGGTCGCGGGCTGGAGCCGTCCGACCAGGTCGCGCTGGCCCGGCGACTCGATCTGGAAGCAGCCCAGCGTCTCGGTGGACCGGATCAGCCGGTACGTCGCCGGGTCGCCCGGCGCCACCGCGTCGATGTCCGGCCGGTCCCCCGTGGCCCGCTCCACCTCGGCCACCGCGTGCGCCATCGCGGACTGCATCCGCACGCCCAGCACGTCGAGCTTGAGCAGACCGAGGTCCTCGACGTCCTCCTTGTCGAACTGCGACATGGGCAGGCCCTCGCCGCTGGTCGGCACGACCGGCGTGCGGGCGAGCAGGGAGGCGTCGGAGAGGAGCACCCCGCACGGGTGCATGGCGATACCGCGCGGGAGGGCGTCGAGGGATTCGACGAGGTCCCACAGCCTGCCGTACCTGTCCTTCTCCCTCGCCAGCTCACGCAGTTCGGGGAGTTCCTTCATGGCCAGACGGGCGTCACGGGCCCGGATGTGCGGGAAGGCCTTGGCGATCCGGTCGATCTCGGCCGGGTCCAGCGAGAGGGCGGCGCCCACGTCACGGACGGCGTGCCGGACGCGGTAGGTCTCGGGCATGGAGACGGTCGCGACCCGTTCGGTGCCGAACCGGCCGATGATCGCGCGGTAGACCTCCAGACGGCGGGCGGACTCCACGTCGATGTCGATGTCGGGCAGCACCGGGCGGCGCTTGGACAGGAAGCGTTCCATCAGCAGCCGGTGCTCGACGGGGTCGGCGTGCGCGATGCCGAGGAGATGGTTCACCAGGGAGCCGGCCCCGGAGCCTCGGGCCGCGACCCGGATGCCCATCTTCCGTACGTCGTCCACGACCTGAGCGACCGTCAGGAAGTAGGAGGCGAAGTTGTGGTGGGCGATGATGTCCAGCTCGTGGTGCATCCGCTCCCAGTAGTCGCGGCGGTCGGCGTAGCCGCGCAGCACCATGCCCGCCGCCGCGCGCGAGGCGAGGACGCGCTGGGCGGTGCGCCGGTCCGCGCCGACGAGGTGCGGTTCCGGGAAGCGGACGCCGCCGATGCCGAGGTCGTCCTCGGGGTCGACGCGGCAGGCGGCGGCGGTGGCCCGTGTCTGTTCGAGCAGCCGGAGCGCGGTGTCACGGCGGTAGCCCGCCGCCTCGACGATCCGCTCGGCGGCGGCCAGCATGGCGGCCTCGTCCTTGAGCCAGGCCTCGCCGGAGTCCAGCTCGCCGCGGGGGTCGACGGGGACGAGCCGGCGGGCGGCGTCCAGGACGTCGGCGACGGGGCCGAGTCCCGCGTCGGCGTACCGGACGGCGTTGCTGAGCACGGGGCGCACCCGCTGCTCGGCGGCGAAGCCGACCGTGCGGGCGGCCAGGCGCAGGGAGCCGGGGCCGGTGCCCTGGCGGCCGTGCCAGACGGCTTCGAGGCGCAGGGCGTCGCCGTAGATCTCCCGCCAGGGCGCGAGCAGCACGGCCGCGCGGTCGGGGCGGCCCGCGGCGAGCGCGCGGCCGACGTCGGAGCCGGGGCCGAGCAGCACGGTGAGGCCTTCGGCGTGGTTGTCGGGCCAGGGCAGCAGCGGGGGGCCGTCCGCCTTGCCGCCCGCGTGGGTCGCCGTGACGATTCTGCACAGGTCGGCCCAGCCGGCGGCGCCGTCCCGGGCGAGGAAGGTCGCGCGGGGTGCCGACTCGTCGACGAAGGCGCCGCCGCGCACCGGGGTGCGGCGGCGCTCCCCCCGTACGGACTCCCCGACCGCGAGGTCCACGCCGAACAGCGGTCGGATGCCCGCCTTCGCGCAGGCCTTGGCGAACCGGACCGAGCCCGCGAGGGTGTCCCGGTCGGTGAGCGCGAGGGCGTCCATGCCCCGCTCGGAGGCGCGCTCGGCGAGGCGCTCCGGGTGCGAGGCCCCGTACCGCAGGGAGAACCCGGAGGCGGTGTGCAGATGCGTGAATCCCGGCACGCACACCTCCCGACCTGTGAGCCTTTACGGCTCTCGAACATTCGTTCCCATCTATCCCACCCCCACCATAGACCAATTCTCGAACGCTTGTACGACATCCGCCCGGACCCGGTGCCACCTGCGGGAACGCCGGGAGCCCCGCCCCCGCGACACGCGCGGGGACGGGGCTCCGCCCTCCCGGGAAGGCCGGCCGGGAAGGCAGTCGGCGGCCCGGTACTCCGAAGGCCGTCAGCCGATCTGGGCGCCGAAGGCCGAGAGCGCCTCGGTCACCGGCTGGAAGAAGGTCTCGCCGCCCGCGGTGCAGTCGCCGCTGCCGCCGGAGGTGAGGCCGATCGCGGTGTCGCCGGAGAAGAGCGAGCCGCCGCTGTCGCCGGGCTCGGCGCAGACGTCGGTCTGGATGAGACCGTTGACGACATCGCCGTTGCCGTAGTTCACGGTGGCGTCCAGGCCCTTGACCGTGCCGTCGTGCACATGGGTCGTGGAGCCGCTGCGGGTCACCTTCATGCCGACGGTGGCGTCGCCCGCCTTGGTGATGGGCTGCGTGGAGCCGTTGTAGAGGTCGACCTCGCTCGGGTGATCCGTGGTCGCCGTGTACTTGACCAGACCGAAGTCGTTGTCGGGGAAGCTGGACTGCTCGTTCGTGCCGATCTGCTTGCCGCTGGAGTCCGACCAGGTGGAGATCGCCTCGGTGCAGTGCCCGGCGGTGATGAAGTACGGCTGGCCGCCCTTGACCACGTTGAAGCCGAGCGAACAGCGCCCGCCGGAACCGCTGATGGCGTCTCCGCCGGCGATGAAGGGCTTGAACTCCCCCTTCGTCCGCCGGAGTTCGGCCTTGGCGCCGAGACCGTCGACGACCTTGGTCAGTCTGGCCCACTGGGCGTCGGAGACCGTGCGGTCGGCGGTGACGACGACCTTGTCGGTCCGCGGGTCGGTCGCCCAGGACGTACCGGGGACGGTCGCGCTCTTCTTGAGCGTGGCGCGGGCGCTCGCCAGCTCGGCGAGGGAGTTCTCGACGATCCTCGGCCTCGCCCCGGCCGCCGCGACCGCGTGGGCCGCGCTCTCGTCGAGCACGTTGACGACGAGGTGCCGGGACTTCGCGTCGTAGTACGTTCCCGCGACCCCGTTCCCCAGATTCTCACCGAGGGCCGAGGCGAGCTTTCCGGCCGCGGTGACGGAGAGGGTGTGCGGCTCGGGGTTCTTCGGGACCTCGCTGGCGTTCGCAGTCTGGAAGGTCACTCCGGCGGCGATCAGCGCGGCGATGCCCGCGCCGGTCACGAGGGCACGCCGCTTCGCTATACGTCGGTGCTTCAACTCACGTCCTCCTGTGGGGGGTCGGTCCGGGAGGTTGTGGGGACCTCGGGGACCGGAAGGCGTACGAACATGGGCTCCGAGCACGGCGAAAAGTCCGTACCGTCGCGTCCATGCCAGTTGTTCCTCGACCACTATTCCGAGACGCACAGGGAACACACAAGGTCGACTTCAGGACGTCCGTACGACAACAGCCGTACGTGTTCTACGTCGTGACCGTGCGGTGGTCACACCCGTGGATTCGCACAGCAAACACCGCGTGCACACCGCACCTCCACGGCGTACGGGATTCCGCCTGTCTTGATATCGCCCTCGGGCGGAGCGTCGGGTCCGGCCGACCGGGGCTGCCGGGGATCGGCCGACTCGCCACGGACAGGGATGTGTTGCGGATCCGGGGCCCGCTCGGGAACGGCCGGCCGTCCGCCACCGGGACAAGGGCGAGCCCCCGCACGCTGGTTGCGTGCGGGGGCTCGCCTGCCGAACCGCTTGCCGTGGGTCCGGCCGCGCGGAAACCCGTGGGGGGTGCCGGCCTCATGGGTCGACCGGTCGAGGAGTCGACGAGTCGATGGAGCGGCCGGTCCTTCGCGCGGCCGGACGGTCAGCCGACGCTCACGCCGTAGTAGCTGAGCGCCTCGGTGACCGGCTGGAAGAAGGTCGTGCCGCCGGAGGTGCAGTCGCCGCTGCCGCCGGAGGTCAGACCGTACGCCACGCTGCCGCCGTACAGCGGGCCGCCGCTGTCGCCGCCCTCGGCGCAGACCGTGGTCTGGATCATGCCGTAGACGATGTCGCCGCTGCCGTAGTTGACCGTGGCGTTCAGAGCGGTGACCCTGCCGCTGTGGGTGCCGGTGGTCGAGCCGCGCCGGTAGACCGTGGTGCCCACGCTGGGCGTGGCCGCGCTGCTGATCGTCTGGCTGCCGACCGCGCTCGGGTGCGCGACCGAGGAGTTGGTGTAGCGGACCAGCGCGAAGTCGTTGGTCGGGAAGCTGTAGCTGACGTTCGTGCCCAGCGTCGTGGTGTGGCCCGAGTTGGAGTACCAGGTGGAGGCGACCTGACCGCAGTGGCCTGCGGTCAGGAAGTAGTAGGTGCTCCCGCTGTGCACGTTGAAGCCGAGCGAACAGCGGTAGGCGCCGCCGTAGATGGCGTCGCCGCCGGTGATCAGTTTCTTGAAGGTGCCCGCGGTGTGCTTGATGGTGAGCGCGCCGGCGTTGCCGCCCGCCTCCCGCTTGATCTGCGCGATCTCCGCCTTCGAGACCGTGCTGTCGACGGTGACGACCACGCGGTTCGTCTTGGCGTCGACGGCCCAGGCGGTGCCCGCTATGTCGGACTTGAGCACCGACTTCCCTGCGCTGCTCAGCTGGGTCGCACTGAACGTGTGGGCGTCGGACGCGTTCGCGCTGGGGACCGCGAACGCTGCGGCGGCGACGAGTCCGGTGGCCACGGCGATCAGCCGGCTCCGTCTCGCGATGCCACCACGGGGGGTTGTGCGCTTGATCCTCACGTTTCATTCCTCCGAAGGGAAGTAAGGGGCCCCATCTCGTGGGGTCGGGGCCCGTGAGGCGCAGCCGGGAGCCGCTCGTCCGGATTCCGAACAAGCCATGCCCCTGACAAGCGCTGATGGGGAGTATTCGGCTGTGCGGCCGACAGACGCAAGGGCACCTTTCGGCCGTGCAGCGTTCAACTTGCTCTCACGCAATGGAGGTTGATCATCGGACCACTGAGGGCGCCGGGTTCCCCCGGCGCCCTCGGAAGTCACGGGGGTCTCAGGCCAGTCGGCGCTCCCCCGCGGCGACGGCGACGCGCAGCGTATTTCCGGGCGGCGGGAACGGGCAGACGAAATGATCGGCGAACGCGCACGGCGGGAGCACGGTCCGGTTGAAGTCCACCGTCGTGCGGCCCTCGGCGTCGGGCGCCTCCGGACGCAGGAACCGGAAGCGGTAACTGCCGTCCCCGCTGGTGGTGTCGGCGAACACGGCCCACAGCGAGCCGTCGCTCTCCACCGACACCTGGAGGGTGAGGTCCTGTCCGTCCAGGGTGAAGGCGAGGACCCCGCCGAGGGGGAGCCCGCGGGTCACTCCGTCGGCGTTCTCGACGCGCACGGTACGGCCCTCGCCGTACGGGGTGAACCGCCCGGGCACCGACCACCGCGGGTCGTACGGGGTCGCCTCGATGCCCGCGAAGGCCTTCCGGGCGGGCGCCTCGGGGTCGTAGGCGCGTACGCCCCAGATCTCCTCGCGCACCAGCACGACGAACCGCCGCTCCCCGCGCCCGATCCGGGCGCCGCCCGCCGGCCCGTAGTCGGCGTCCAGCACGATGTCCCCGGTGAACGGCTCGCCGTCGACCGTGAGCCGTTCCTCCGGCAGCGCCGTCAGGGCCACTCCGTCGCCCTTGACGGCCCATTGCCCGGGGATGTCCGGAAGTCGACCCTCCGGATAGTCCTCGATCCAGTGGGTCCCGATCAGGGCGAGCGGGCCGTACGGCGCGGACACCGTCGCCACACGGTGCTCCTGCCAGTGCTTCCAGTCCTCGGATGCGTCCGTCGTCATGTGATCAACCCTTGCACACGGGCTCGCCTGACCGGGGTACGGGAGAGGCCCCGTGTCATGACGGGACATCACCCCCGCGCGGTCAGCATCCGCAGTCGCAGCACTCACAGCATTCGCAGCACTCGCAGCACTCACACGCGTCGCAGCAACCGCCGTCGCAGTCGCAGCTGTTCAGGCACCCTTCGCGCTTCTTGCGCGACCACGGGCCCTCGTACTGGTCGGCGCAGCACAGCTTGCAGGTGCAGCAGAGTCCGACGGCCGCGGCGCAGCCCGCCCAGAATCCGCGCTTGCCGGGAGGCGGCGGAAGGACGGGTCCGCCGCCGAAGGGGTTCCCGCCCCCGCCGGCGTACGGGTTCCCGCCGTGCTGGGGCGGCCCGAAGGACCCCTCGGGCCCCGGCATCAGTGCGGAGCCCGTCGCGTCGAGGAGGACACCGGACCCGGCGGAGCCGTGCGCTCCGCCCCCAGCGTGCCCGCACCCCGACGTGCCGAACGCCCGGTCCACCGAGCGGCGCAGTTCATGGACGAGCAGCATGTGGGCCAGCCCGCTGTCGGTGAACTCGGCCTCGCGCAGGGCGAGCCGTATCCCGTGCAGGGCGTCGTCGGCGAGCCTGCGGGCCTCGGTGAGCGGGGTCCCGGTGGCCGTGAGCGGGTTCCAGGCTCCCGCGGCCGCGTCGGCCTCCCTGTCTTCCACGGCGTCCAGCAGATGGGCGAGGCGTCCGAAGAGCCGGCCCGCCTCGGCCAGCGGAGCGGCGTTGCCGGGGCGGCCGGCGAGGACGGCGGTGTGCGCGAAGGCGGCGGCGGTGGCGGTCTCGGTGGGTTCCGTGACGGTCAGCAACGGCGTTCCGGGCCCGGCCAGCGCCTCGATCCCGAGCTGCCGGTCCACCGCGTCGACGAGCACGGCGGTGTCGAAGCCCACCGCGGTTCCCGTACGGGCGCCCGCCCTGCCCCAGCTCGTGGCCACCCGGCGCGCCGCGAACACGACCGGCCCGCGCGCGAGGAGGCCGTCCCCGTCGGCGACATGGTCGCGCACCTTCGCCGAGGCGAGGACCAGCGAGACGGCGGCGGCGAGCCGCGCGCCCTCGCCCTGCGCGACGGAGGCGGTCCGCATGCCCCGCAGCGGACAGGGCCCCGCGGTGCGCCGCGCTCCCGTCGCCCTTTCCGCCTGAGCCTCCGTCAGAACCGATATCAGCAGGCCGTCGTAGTTGGTGACCACCCGCGCGAACTGGCCGTGATCCCCGCGCAGTGCGAGACACAGCCCGCACAAATGCGCCATCCACTGCGTCTTGAGCCCCTCACCGAGACGGTGGACGCAGGGCCTCACGATTCCGAACACGACACTCCCCCGTGACCTGTACGACATTGCGGTCGGGCATCGTATCGACCCTTCCGTTCACCCGTACGCCCCGCTCGTCACCCGGTCGCCGAGAGAAATCATATTTCACTCTCAGTCAGCAGCCTTACCCCGTACGACCCTTGGGGGACGCGGGCTCTCGACGGATTCGCTGTGCACCAGTACCGTCACGAAACCCCCACGCGGCGTCTATCCACTTGGCGCGACATCCGCATCATGGACGACCATGGGGATGCGGAAGCACGAAAGACCGCTGTGAGAGGAGGCGTCCATGGGATCGGTGCGCAAGGCGAGTGCCTGGCTTGGCCTCGTCGACGACAACGATGACGAGCGTTACTACGACGACGACTACGCCGAGGGTCAGGACTCCGGCGACGCGTGGGTCACCGACCCGCGGGTGAAGGTTGCTTCCGAGACGGCGGAGGAGAAGGGCCGCCGGATCGGTACGGTCACCCCGGACAGCTTCCGGGACGCACGCGGTATCGGCGAACTCTTCCGGGACGGCGTTCCGGTCATCATCAACCTCACGTCCATGGAGGCCGCCGACGCCAAGCGCGTGGTGGACTTCGCGGCCGGCCTGACCTTCGGCCTGCGCGGCACGATCGAGCGGGTGGCGACCCGGGTCTTCCTGCTGACCCCGGCGCACACGGAGATCGTCAGCGGCGAGGCCGCGAGCCGTCAGACGGACGGTTTCTTCAACCAGAGCTGAGGCGGGGCCGCTCACCGGCCCCGCCTCACCGGGGCTTCAAGCCCGGGCCCTTCACCTGAAGGCGTCGAGCCCGGTGAGCGCCTTGCCCAGCACGAGCTGGTGCATCTCGACGGTGCCCTCGTAGGTGAGCACCGACTCCAGGTTCGTGGCGTGCCGCATGACGGGGTATTCGAGCGAGATCCCGTTGGCACCGAGGATCGTGCGCGAGGTACGGCAGATCTCGATGGCCTCGCGTACGTTGTTGAGTTTGCCGAAGCTGATCTGCTCGGGGCGGAGCCGTCCCGCGTCCATGCGGCGCCCCAGGTGATGGGCGAGCAGGATTCCCTTGTGCAGTTCGACGGCCATGTCGGCGAGTTTGGCCTGGGTGAGCTGGAAGCCGCCGATGGGGCGTCCGAACTGCTCGCGCGTCTTCGCGTAGGCGAGGGCGGACTCGAAGCTGGAGCGCGCCGCGCCCATCGCGCCCCAGACGATCCCGTACCGCGCGTGCGAGAGGCAGCCGAGCGGGCCCTTGAGGCCGACGACGTCGGGCAGGACGGCGTCGGCCGGCAGCCGCACGTCGTCGAGGACGAGCTCGCTGGTCACGCTCGCCCGCAGGGACCACTTGTGCTTGATCTCGGGGGCGGAGAACCCGGGCACGTCGGTGGGCACGACGAAGCCGCGGATGCCGTCGTCGGTCTGCGCCCAGACGACGGCGACACCGGCGACGGAGCCGTTGGTGATCCACATCTTGCGGCCGTTCAGGACCCAGTCACCGCCGTCGCGCTTGGCGTGCGTGCGCATGGAGGCGGGATCGGAGCCGTGGTCGGGCTCGGTCAGTCCGAAGCATCCGATGATCTCGCCGGAGGCCATCCGGGGCAGCCAGGTCTGCTTCTGCTCCTCGCTGCCGAACCGGTGGATCGCGTACATGGCGAGTGAGCCCTGCACCGAGACGAGCGAGCGGATGCCGGAGTCGGCCGCCTCCAGCTCCAGACAGGCGAGGCCGTACTGCACGGCGCTGGCCCCGGCGCACCCGTACCCCTGGAGCGACATGCCGAGGGCGCCGATGCCGCCGAGCTCGCGGGCCAGTTCCCGGATGCCGGGCAGTTCGCCCTTCTCGTACCAGTCGGCGACGTACGGCAGGACGCGGTCGGCGGCCCACGTCCGCACGGTGTCGCGGATCGCCAGGTCCTCCGCGTCCAGCAGGTCGTCGAGCCCGAGCGGGTCGGCGGGGTCGAAGGACGGCAGCTTCGAGGACGCGGACATACGACAGCCTCCGGCGGGGGGTGACAACTAGCACCGCTAGTTAAGGATCTGGGCCCGACGTTACGACGCGCTGTCCCGCAAGTCCAGGCCACATCGGCCTGGCGGCCGCCCACCAGACACGCCCACGGGGCTGCCCCTCACGGACCGCGGGCGGCTGCGGCCCGCCATCACTTGGCCGCGCAGTTCCTCGCGCCCCTGACGGGGCGCCCCCGCAGGGGCGCGGGGAACTGCGCGAGCAACCACGACGCGCCTCCCGCCCCAGAAGCAGGCCGCCGCCACACCCGCGGGGCCGAAAGCCGAGGCGCCTGACGCCTAGGCGGAGATCCGGGTGTCCGGGGTCCCTGCCGTGTCCCGGGGAGCCGGGATGGCGGTGGGGTCCGGGGTGGGGAAGGCGGACTGGGCCGGAGTCGGGGGGCCGGCGGTGTGGGGCGGGGCCTCGGTGCCGCATTCCATGATCCGCGGCAGCCGCAGCGCCATCACCGCACCCAGCAGCAACAGCCCCGCGCTGACCAGCAGCGTCACATGCAGCCCGTGCACGAAGGAGTCCCGGGCGGCATGCCGCAGGGCGCTGCCGGAGGCGCCGCCGAGCCGGTCGGCGACCTGGTACGCCTCGCCCAGCGAGTGCCCCGCCGCCGCGGAATCGGCCGCCCGGACGCCGGGGACGGACGACAGCCCCGGCGCGTACGCCGCGTTCATCACGCTCCCCAGCAGGGCGATGCCGATCCCGGCGCCCAGCTGGTACGAGGTCTCGCCGATCGCCGCGGCACCGCCCGACTGCGCCTGCGGCGCCTCGCTCAGCATGGACTCGTACGCCCCGAAGAGCGTGGTCTCCAGGCCGAAGCCGAGCAGCACGAAGCCGAAGAGCAGCAGCCCGGTGTTGTCGTCCCCGCCCATCGCGGTGAGCGTGATCACGGCCGCCGCGGTGAGACAGAACCCGAAGGAGACCATCGCGCGCGGCCCGAACCTCCGCAGCAGCTTCGCCCCGGCGAGCCCCGCGGCCATCGCGGCGACGGTGAGCGGCAGCAGCCGCAGCCCGGTCTGGAGCGGCGACAGGCCGAGTACGAGCTGGAGGTACTGGGCGGCGATCAGTTCGAGGCCCACCAGGGCGAGCATCGCGAGGACGATGCAGCCCACCGAGGTGCTGAAGGCCGGGCGGGCGAACATGCGCAGGTCGACCAGGGGGTGGGCGCGCCGCCGCTGCCGTCGTACGAACGCGGCCATCAGCACCGCGCCGACCAGCAGGGAGCCGAGGGTGAAGGCGCCGAGCGGGGCCTCGCCGCCGCCGAGCCGCTTCACGCCGAGGACGAGCCCGAACAGACCGGCGGCGGCCATGAGCGCGCCGACCACGTCCCAGGGGCCGTCGCGGTCGCCGTGGGACTCGGGCAGCAGCAGCCGACCGACCGGCAGGCTGACGATCATCAGCGGGATGTTGACGAGGAAGACCGATCCCCACCAGAAGTGTTCGAGGAGGAAGCCGCCGAGGAGCGGCCCGACGGCCGCGCCGACGGCGGCCACGGCGCTCCAGATGCCGATCGCCAGCGCCCGCTCGCGCCGGTCGGGGAAGACCTCGCGCAGGATCGACAGCGTCGCGGGCATGATCATCGCCCCGCCGACGCCGAGCAGGGCGCGGGCGCCTATCAGGAGCTGGGCGTTCCCGGAGAAGGCCGCGATGCCGGAGGCGACGCCGAACAGGGCGTATCCGAGGAGGAGGACCCGACGGCGTCCGATCCGGTCACCGAGCGTGCCGAAGAGGATGAGGAGCGAGGCGCAGACGAGCGGATAGACGTCGACGATCCAGAGCAGTTCGATCGCGCCGGGCTTCAGGTCCTCGGTGACGGCGGGCACCGCGACATGGAGGACGGTGGCGTCGAGGGCGACCAGCAGCAGGCTGACGCACAGGACGACGAGGACGACCCAGCGGTTGGCACCGGCTCCGGTCTCCCGACGGCATCGCATGGCGGCCGTGGTCGTCCCGGACATGTACGTACCTCCAGAGGTTCCCTCGCGTTCTGCGGATCCGCAGGGTGGGGACTCCCTGGGGCTGCGGCCCGGAGAGCGGAGTCCCGGGCCCACGCAGCAAAGGCGAGTGAGCCGTCAGCGTACGCGAGTTCTCCCCACGGACACGTGGCGGACCTCTCACGTTCGCTGACCAGGCATGTGGCGTACGCCACGCCACCCGCATGTCGACACGCCGCGGACGGCCGGCCGGTTCCGCGGTCTGCCGATAATCGAGCCCGTGACCCCTCCGCAGAGTCCCGCCGAGACGCCCCCCGGGGGCGCCCTGCGCAGAGCCGCGCCCGCACTGCTCGGGTACGCGGCCGTGCGCGCGCTGGGCCTCGTCACGCTCGCCGTGTGGAGCGCGGCGGAGGGCAGGAGCGCGCACCGGCTGCTGTCGGGGCGCTGGGACTCGCTCTGGTACACCAGGGTCGCCGATCTCGGCTACGGCTACGAGGTCCGCCTCCCGAACGGTGACGTGCACTCGAATCTCGCGTTCTTCCCGCTGCTGCCGTGGCTGGAGCGGACCGTGCACGCGGTGTCACCGCTGTCGTACGCGGACGCCGGCCTGCTGGTCTCCGCGGTGGCCTCGCTCGCCGCGGCGTGGGGGATCTTCGCGGTCGCCGATCATGTCCACGGCGGCCGGGTGGGGGTGTGGGCGGCGCTGGTGTGGGCGGTCCTGCCCGTCGGGATCGTGCAGTCGATGGCGTACAGCGAGTCACTGTTCACGGCGCTGGCCGCGTGGTCGCTGTACGCGGTGCTGACCGGCCGCTGGCTCACCGCGGGGCTGCTGGCCGCGTTCGCGGGGCTGACACGGCCGGTGGGGGTGGCCGTGGTGGCGGCCCTGTGGGTGGCGGCGGTTACGGCATTCGTGGGAGAACACCGGCACGGCGGGAGCACGCCCCGGACGGACGGCGCGCGTCCGTGGCGGCGCGCCCTGGCCATGATCATCGCGCCGCTCGGCGCCGCCGGTTACGTGCTGTGGGTGGGGCACCGCACCGGCAGAGGCCCGTTCGGCTATCTCGACGTCCAGGCGGGCTGGCGGAACGGCTTCGACGGCGGGTACGCGTTCGGGCGCTTCGTGGCCGAAAAGTTCACGTCGCTCCCGTCCGCCCTGGCCGGGGCCGCCCTGATCCTCGGGGTCGCGCTGGTGCTGTCGCTCTACGTGACGGGCGTACGCCAGGGACAGCCGCCGGCGCTCCTGGTCTACACCGGGATCGTCGTCGCCCTCGCCCTGTGCGCGTCGAGCTACTTCGGCTCGAAGCCGCGTCTCCTGCTGCCCGCCTTCCCGCTGCTGTTCCCTCTCGCGAGAGCCCTGGCCCGGTCGCGTCCTTCCAGGTCGGCGCTGGTGATCGGGGTCGTGGCGGTGGCCTCGGCGGTGTACGGGGCGTTCTGGCTGAACGGGTCCGGGCCTCCCTGACCCGCCGGGCCGCACCCCGCGCCGGACCGGTGAGCGGGCAGAGAATTCCACGCCATCACCCGGTGAACGAATATAAAAGTGCCATAAACTCGAAGCCCTTCGGCGATCAATGGAATTGAAGGCTCCGCCGTTCCCGCATTAGCGATTCATTAGAAATAAACATGATCCTGAGAGGAATCCCACATCACATCGTCATCACAAACCGAGTGAATCGGCCTGGAACGCAGCTCACTCGCTGTAACGTCGATTGAGTGCGTACCGAACGAAACCTCACCCGTCTGGACCGGGTCTTCGCCCGGCTGGACCGTGAGCCGGAACGACCGGCCCACATCGATGTGCCGAGGATGAGCCGGCACAGGGTCGTGCTCTTCGCGGCGACCCTGGCCTTCTACCTGGCGATCGTGTGGGCCGTGGCGATCACGTCGTGGCTGGTCCGGTTCGACTGGCAGGTCATGTTCTTCCGGCCCTACCAGCAGTGGCCGGGGATCCACGCGTTCCTGGACTACTACGTGGTGCTCGGCCAGCGCGGCCCGACCGCGGTGATGGTCGCCGCGTGGCTGGGCTGGCGCTCCTGGCGCCAGCACACCCTGCGCCCGCTGCTCACCCTGGGCGCGTCCCTGCTGCTCCTCAACATCACCGTGGGCGCCGCGAAGCTGGGCATGGGCCGCCTCGGTCCGCACTACGCCATCACCATCGGCTCGAACGAGATGGGCCTGGGCGGCGATATATTTCCTTCGGGCCACACCGCCAACGCCGTCGTGACCTGGGGAATCCTGGCCTATCTGGCGTCGACCCCGAGGGCCAGACGCTGGCTCTCGGCACTGTCCGCCGTGACCTCGCTCGGCGTCGGCCTCACCACCGTGTACCTGGGTACGCACTGGCTGAGCGATGTCCTGCTGGGCTGGGCCGCCGGCCTGCTGATCCTGCTGGCACTGCCCTGGTGCGAGCCGCTGATCGCCCGCTCCGAGGCCGGGATCTTCGCCCTGCGCGACCTGTGGCGCGACCGCCGCGGCCGCCGTACCTCCCCCGTCCCGGTCCACGCGCCGGTCCTGTCGCCGCGGCCCGCCGCGGTGGACAGCGAGGTGCCGGCCCGCGAGCCCGTCGCGTCCCGCCCGTCCCGGTCCCCCGTCCACCTGGCCCCCGGCCCGCACACCGCCCGCTCGGAGCGCACTCCGGTGACCCCGGCGGGCAGCCGCCGCCCGCCGCACCCGGACCGTCCCGCGCGCGCGGCGGCCGGTGCCGCGTCGGCCCGCCCGCTCGCGGGCGGCTGAACCGACCACCGCGGGGCCGGTACGCACAGCCCTCTCCCCGCACCGCGAAAGGCCCCCGGCTCGATCGAGCCGGGGGCCTTTCGCGCATCGCGGGGCCGGGCGCTCAGCCCTTCCAGCAGCGCGTGACCGTACCGTCCGTGACCTCGAAGTTCAGTCGCCCCGCCAGATACTCCATGGTGACGATCGCGCCGGGCGGCAGCGAGCGGACCGTCGCCCAGCCCCGCTCGCGCGCACGCTCCTGCGCGCGGCTCGCCTCCAGGCCTACGTAGCTCTCCGGACTGTCCTGCGGTTGCGGGCGCGTGGGGGGAATGGATGCCATGACCGCCACGGTAGGCGGCACGCCCTGGCCGGGGAAGACCGATCGGCGACGAAGCGTCACCTGTACCCCGCCGGTCACGCTTCTGTCACAGGATCACGACACGCGTTTCGGCGAACCGCATCACCCGTATGCGGGGCCGCTTACGCGTTCCGCACGCCTTCGAACGTAATTCGGAGTCACCTCGCGGAAGCCCCCGACAGCCCCGCGGAATGCGGCCGGCGGAGCGATGGCGCGCACCCGTCGGCGCTTTTCCCTTACGGTCCCCCTGATTCCGCCGCGCGCCGCGGAAGCTGACGCCGCATAGGAAATGCACGCTTCGAACACAGAACCCCCGCACGAGAGCCGCCGGCCCCGGCACCGGCGCCGGGGCGCGTCCTACGGCACCGCAGCCGGGACCGCTTTCCCCTCACCCTCGGGGCCCGGCCCCTCGGGCCCCGGACGCTCCAGTGCCCGGGACAGCCGGTCCCGGGCCGTCCTGATCGTGTCGCGCAGTTCGGCGGGCTCCAGGACCTCGAACTCGAAGCCCATCATCATCACGTGGATGACCAGGACGTCGAGGGTCGCCGCCCCGGCGCGCAGGACGCAGCTGCCGTCCCCCTCGGCCTCCAGGGTCCCGGCCGAGGGCGAGATCCGCGCGGCGGCCCGCTCCAGCGGCACCAGCAGCCGGACCACGGCTTCCCTGGCGTAGACGCCGGTGGAGACTCCCCTGGAGACGTACGCGGCCAGGTCCTCGGCCGGTGGCGTACGGGGGGTGAAGCGCGGTCCGTGCGGCGGCCGGGGCGTGACGCGGTCGGCCCGGAACGTACGCCAGTCCTCGCGGTCGACGTCCCAGGCGACCAGGTACCAGCGGTGCTCGGTGCACACCAGCCGGTACGGCTCGACGGTCCGGCGGGTCGCGGTGCCCGCGTGATCGCGGTACTCGAACCGCAGCCGCTCGCTGTCGCGGCAGGCGTTGGCCAGTTCGGTGAGGACGGCCGGGTCGACGGCCGAGGGCAGCGGGCCGCGCAGCATCGGCACGGTGAAGGCGTTCAGCGCGCCGACCCTGCGCCGCAGCCGGCTCGGCAGGACCTGTTCCAGCTTGGCGAGCGCGCGCACGGAGGACTCGCCGATGCCTTCGATGCCCTGCCCGGCCGCCGTGCGCAGCCCCACGGCCACCGCGACCGCCTCGTCGTCGTCCAGGAGCAGCGGCGGCAGCTCGGCCCCCGCCCCGAGCTGGTAGCCGCCGCCCGTGCCCGGGGTGGCGTTGACGGGATAGCCGAGCTCGCGCAGCCGCTCCACGTCACGGCGGACCGTGCGCGCGGTCACGCCCAGCCGTCCGGCGAGGTCCGCGCCCGACCATTCGCGGTGGGCCTGGAGCAGTGAGAGCAGGCGCAGCAGTCGTGCGGATGTCTCCAACATGGCGCCGAGTCTGCCAGCGCTTGCGGACAACCAGTGTCCGCAAGGGGACGGTCCTCAGGGGCGGTAGGCGATCTGCGGTACGACGAAGCAGTTCGTGTTCATGTCGCCCTGGGTGACCCAGCCCTTGCCGTCGCGCCAGCGGGCCACCGACAGACAGGTCCGCCGGGTCTTCGGCGGCTCGGGCAGCCGCTCGTAGGTGACGGGGAGCAGCAGCCCGCCGGCGGTGTAGGGCGTGCCCCGGTTCATGAACGCGTCGACGCAGGCCCGGGTGACGCCGGACGGGGGGCAGGACTTCGCCGCGTCCGTGAACCACCGTGCGGCGGCCCATCCCTCCAGCTGCCACTGGGAGTGTTCCGGCAGCCCCTTGGTCGCGTCGCGGAACTCCCGTACGGCGGGGTCGCCGACGTCCTCGTAGTTGCGGCTCGACCCCGTGGCCCACAGGGCGTTGCGGCAGCGCGGCGCGTCCTTGTAGTCCTGGGGCACGGTGGAGGTCCAGTTCTGGACGTTGGTCACCTTGGCGATGACGTGGGCGCCCACGTCGTCCATGGCCTTGCAGAGCTGGGCGTTGCCGTGGGTGTCGAGGGCGTCGAAGACGAGCTGCGCGCCCTGGGCCTTGAGGTCGGCCGCGGCGGCGCGGAAGTCGGGCAGCGCGAAGTCGACCTGTTCGGTGACGACCCGGTAGCCCTCGGTCCTCAGTCCCTGGGTGACCAGCCGGGCGTAGGCGGCGGAGGCGGACTGGTTGTAGGAGACGACGGCGGCGGTACGGGCTCCGTGGACGCGCTCGAAGTAGCGGTAGACCTCGGTGCCGCCGTAGAGCTCCCCGTTCCAGCCGGGCGTGCCCTCGCGGGGCGCGAGGCTGCCGTAGATCCCGTACAGGTGCGGGTAGGTGTCGTACGCGGCGCCGATGGGCTGGCCGCCGATGTCGGGCACCCCGGCGCGGGAGACCTGGGGGGCGCCCGCGTAGTCGAGGGAGGTGGTGGCGACGAGGGCGACGACCTTGTCCTCGTCGATCAGCCGGTGCACGCACGCGCTGTTGCCGACACCGCTGCCGCCGTCGTCGCACAGCCGTACCTCTACCGGCCGGCCGCCGATCCCGCCGTGGGCGTCGAGCCGGTCGAAGAAGGCCTTCGCCCCGTCACGCGGTCCGGTGAAGGCGGCGGCTCCGACGGGGCTGGTGGCACTGCTGATGATGCCGACGCGGATCGGCGCGGCGGACTGCCGGGGCGTGGGCGTGGCGGGGTTCTCGAAGTCGCTCTCCGGGAGCCGGCTGCCGCAGGCCGTGCCGAGCAGGAGCAGCAGGCCCGCGGCGGCGGCGCCGGCCGTTGTGCGCCGCACCGCGGGTCAGCAGCCCGGGACGGGGCTCGACGACCCGTTGCCGCTGAGCTGGACCAGCGCGCAGAGCGTGTTGACGGAGACCTTCCAGGTGCCGTTCTGTTCGACGGCCGTGCCGGAGGCGTTCGGCAGGGCGGTCGCGCCCTTCAGGGTCAGTGTGTAGGTCACGTCCGCCCGGTTCGGCGAGGTGAACTCGACCTTGTTCACCGTGGCCTTCACCTGCTGACCGCGCTGGTCGCCGTTGAAGCCCTGGAGCACCGGGGCGAGCTGGTCGCCGTTCTCCAGGACGGCCTGCTTCTCCTTGACGGGGACGGCCGGGTCGAAGAACTTCTCCCAGTTCTGCGTGATCTCCTTGCGCGCCGCCGCCGGGTCGGCCGGAGCCGTGGCGGACGGGACGCCGGTGGACTGTGCCGCCGAGGGGGTGGGCGACGCGGAACTCCCGCCGCCGCCGTTGTCGCTGCATGCCGTGAGGGCCGCGGCGAGGACGAGGACCGCCGCGCCCGCCATCGCCCTGACGTTCCCCCGCCTGAGGTCGCTCCCGAGAACCATCTGGCTCACCACCGGGTGTCGGTCCGGGCCAAAAGCGCCCGTTGCTTTCAGGGTCAGCTTCCAGAAGGCATAGTGCAAGCCATCGGCTGACTTGGACAGATACCCGACGTGTGGGGGTCCGGATGCGGACAGCTCGACTGCGTGGCGTGCACCCCGCCCTGTGGGCCGGCTGGGCCGCCCTGGCCGCGGGAGCGGTGTTGTGCGTCGTCGGCTGGTACGGGATCTCCGGCGAGCGGTACGCGGAGCGCCAGCTGCCCTACCTCGCGTCCTGCACGGTGCCCGGCGCGGCGCTGATCGTCGCCGGGGCGGTGCTGCTCGCCCACGGCAGGGACGCGTCGGCGGCGGACCGCGTCGAGGAGCTGTACGGGCTGCTGGTGGCCGCGGGGGCCGCGGACGCCGAGGAGACCCGGCCTGCGGCCCCCGCTCCCCCGTCCGGCGGAGGCGAGCTGCTCATGGTGCCGGGCGGCACGCTGTACCACCGCGCGGACTGCCCCTTGGTGGCGGGGAAGCCGGAGGCCGTGCCGGCCGATTCCCGTGTCCTGGCGAGCGGGGACCTGGGGCCGTGCCCGATCTGCGAGCCCGACGCCGGGGACGGTCCCTCCGCCGACGGGCCGCCCTCGCCCGCCTCCGGAGGCCCGCCCCTCACCGGCCGCCCGTCCGCACCCGGGTCTCCGGCCGCCCCCGGACGCCCGTCCGCACCCGAGCGTCCGGCCGACGGTCCGGACGGCTGATGTCCTCGCTGACGTGGGACCTCACGCTCGCCGGTCTCTCGGTCGGCGGGGCGGCGGCGCTCACCGGGATCGGGCTGATCGTCACCTACCGGGCCACCGGTGTGCTCAACTTCGCGCACGGCGCGATCGCGATGGTGTGCGCGTATCTGCTGCGCCAGTTCACGGTCGGCTGGGGCTGGCCGCTCGCGCTGGGCGCCTCGGTGACGCTGCTGGTGGTGGCCCCGGCCATCGGGATGGCGCTGGAGCGGTTCGTGTTCCGGCCGCTGTCCCTGCTCGGCGGCGACCCGGCGCGGACCCTGGTCGCGAGCATCGGGGTCTTCGTGCTGCTGGTCGGGGGCGCCGCGCTCGTGTGGGGCACCGGGGCGCGGGCGGACGCGCCGACGCTGGTGTCGGCCGATCCGTGGGGACAGCTGGCCGTGGCGGTGGCGCTGGCCGCGGGCGTGGGCGCGGTGACCCGCTGGACCCGCTTCGGCACGGAGCTGCGGGCCGTCGTCGACGACCGGCCGCTCGCGGTGCTCGGCGGTATCGACGCCGACCGGGTGGCCGCGGCGGGCTGGGCCTTCGGCTCGTTCACCGCGGGCCTGACGGGCGTGCTCCTCGCCCCGTACGTGCGGCTCGACCCGTACGGCCTGCCGCTGCTGGTCATCGAGGTGATGGCGGTCGCGGTGGCGGCCCGGATGCGCAGTCTGCCGGTCGCCGTGCTGGTGGCGCTCGGCATCGGCGTCGCCCAGAGCCAGCTGACCCGGCTGCATCCCTCCGGGTGGGCGGAGCCGCTGCTGGAGGCGGTCGGCGCGAACCTGTTCGTGGTCGCGCTGCTCGTCGCCGCGCTCGTGCTGCCCGGCGTCGGCGGCCGTGACGCGCTCCCGCGCCCCGCGACGGTCCGGAGGCCGGCACCGCCCGGGGTCCGGGCCGTGGCCGTCGTGCTGTTCCTGCTGCCCCTCGGCTTCGCGGGCTCGGACCTGTCCACGGCGGTGCAGGTGCCCGCGCTGGGGGTCGTCCTGCTGTCGCTGGTCGTGGTCACCGGCAGGGGCGGCCAGATCTCGCTGGGGCAGGCCGCGTACGCCGGCCTGGGCGCGCTGTTCACGGCGCTGCTGGCGGCGGGACGGTTCCCGGGGCTGCCGCGGCTGCCGGAGCTGGCCGCGCTGGGAGCGGCCGTGCTGCTGGTGGCCCCGCTCGGCCTGCTGACCGGGTGGCCGGCCATCAAACGGCACGGCCTGGCGCTCGCGGTGGCCACCTTCGCGGTGGGCGTGGGCGTCAGCCGGTTCGTCTTCGAGCAGCCGTACGCGGTGACGGGCCTGTCCCTGGACCGCCCGGCCGGGTTCGGCGGCGACCGCGCGTACTACGTGCTGGAACTCGTGCTGCTCGCGGTGGCGCTGTTCGCCGCGCACACATTGCGCCGGGGCCGGACGGGACGGGCCCTGGCCGCCATGCGGGACCACGAGGCGGGCGCGTCGGCGGCGGGCGTCCGCGTCCCGGCCCTGAAGCTGACGGCGTTCGTCGCGGGCGCCGCGCTGGCCGCGCTGGGCGGCGGCATGCTCGGCATGGGCCTGCGGGCCTTCGACGCGACCGAGTACGACCCGGTGCGCAGTCTGCTGTGGTTCGCGGCGGTCGTGGTGCTCGGCGCCGACAGCGTCCTCGGCGCGCTCGTCGCCGCCGCCCTGCTGGTCGGGCTCGACGCGGGGGCCCGTGGCGGGGTGGCCGCGGCCCTGATCGGCCTCCTCGCCGTCCTCGTCGGCCGCTTCCCCGAGGGCCCGTACGAGACCCTGCGCACCGCCCTGTCCCGCCTCCGCCCGGCCCCCCGCGCGACCCTGACCCCCCTGGGCACCCGCGTCCGCCACCGCCTGCGCACGGCGGGGGCACCGGGGGCGGGGGCAGGAACGCCGGAGGAAGGGGGAACCGGCCGCGCCGACGACCGCGCTGCGCAGCCGTCGGACGCGATGACGGCGGGCGCCCCCGGACAGGGCACCCGGCCCGGAGCGGGGGCAGGAACGCCGGAGGAAGGGGGAACCGGCCGCGCCGACGACCGCGGTGCGCAGCCGTCGGACGCGGTGGCGGCGGGCGGCACCGGACGGACCGGGTCCGGCCCGGTGGCCGTCGAGTCCGGCGGGCACAGGGCCACAGGGCCCGGCGCGGGGGGTCGGGCGGGTGGGAGCGGGGGCGTCGGCGGCCGGGGCGGCCGGCCGTTGGAGGGGCGGGGGCTGCGGGTCGTTCACGACGGGTTCACCGCTCTGGACGGGGTGACGCTCGACGTCCCGGCCGGGCGGGTCACCGCGGTCGTGGGGCCCAACGGCGCCGGGAAGAGCACCCTCTTCCACTGTCTCGCGGGCACACTGCGCCCCTCGGACGGACAGGTGCTGCTGGGCGGACGGGACATCACCCGGCTGGCCGCGCACGCCCGGACGCGGCTCGGGATCGCGCGGACCTTCCAGGAACTGGCGGTCTTCCCGTCGCTGACCGTGGCGGAGAACGTCCGCGTGGGCGCGGAACAGGGCCGGACCGCCGACCCCGGGGCGATGGAGCGGGCGTTGCGGCTGCTCGGCCTCGACGGGCCGGTGCGGTCGCTGCCCGCGGCGGGGCTGCCGACCGGGACGCTGCGGCGCGTCGAGCTGGCGCGGGCGCTCGCCGGAAGCCCCCGGGTCCTGCTGCTCGACGAGCCCGCGGCCGGTCTGGACACCGGCGAGGTGGCCGCGCTGGCCCGGGTGCTGCGGGCGCTGGCCGCGGACGGCACGGCCCTCCTGGTCGTCGAGCACGACCTCGATCTGGTGGCCGGCCTGGCCCACACCGTCCATGTCATGACGGCCGGGCGGATCGTCGCCTCGGGTCCCGCCGACCGCGTGCTGGACGCGAGGGCCGGCGGATGAGCGTCGCCCTGCGCGCCGCGCGCGTGCGCTACGGCCCCCTGGAGGCCCTGCACGGCGTGAGCCTGGTCGCCCCGGGCCCCGGACTCACCGTGCTGCTGGGCCGCAACGGCTCCGGCCGTACGACCGTGCTGCGCGCCCTCGCCGGGACCGTGCCGCTGTCCGCGGGTGCCGTCGTCTGGGACGGCGCCGAGGTGACGCGTCTGCCCGCGTTCGAGCGGGCCAGGCGCGGGCTGTGTCTCGTCCCGGACCGCCGGGCGGTGTTCGGGTCGCTGACCGTCCGCGAGAACCTGGAGCTCGGGGCGGCCGGCCGTCTCCCGGCCGCCCTCGACGCCTACCCGGGGCTGGAACCGCTGCTGCCCCGCCGCGCGGGCACCCTCTCCGGCGGCGAACAGCGCGTACTGGCACTCGCCCGCGCCCTGTCGTCCCGCCCCCGCGTGCTGCTCGTCGACGAACCGGCGCAGGGCATGTCGCCGGAGGCCGCGGCCCGGACGTACGCGCTGCTGGGCGCCCTCGACGTGTGCGTGGTGATCGCCGAGCAGCGGCTGCCGCCGGCACTGCGCGGACGGCCGGGCCGGACGACGTACGTCCACGAACTGCGCCGGGGCGCGGTCGTGTTCAGCGGAGAGGGGGGAGAGACGGCGGTACGGAGCGGCGGGCCGCCGGGTCCAGGGGCGGGCCGAACAGGGCCGGGGCCCCGGTACGGGAGGCGCCCGCCGCCTTCGGGATGACGAGCTTGAGGCCCTTGACCAGCCGGCCCGGGCTGCTGCCGATCTTCTTGCGGTTGACGTTGTAGAGCGTCTGCCAGCCGCCCTTCACCCGGTACTTGCGGGCGATCGACGCGAGCGTCTCGCCGGTCTTCACCACGTGGAAGGGGCCCTGGAGCCCGTACGACCTGGAGCACTCGGGCCAGGCACCCCAGCCCTGGTCGGCCAGCACCTTCTCGGCGACCTTGATCTGCTGGGCGCGGGTGGCGAGATCGGCGCGGGGGGCGTAGGCGAGACCGCCGTAGCGGATCCAGGTGGGCTGCCAGAACTGGAGCCCCCCGTAGTAGCCGTTGCCGGTGTTGGCGTGCCAGCGGCCGCTGCTCTCGCACTGGGCCAGACAGGTCCAGGGCCACTCGTCGTTCGCGCAGTCGTAGGCGCCCCGGAGCGCCCCGGGACCGGGGAGCGGGGGCGGGGCCGCGGCCTCCGCGGCGCGCGGGACGAGGGCGGCCAGCAGGGCGGCCAGTACGGCCGCGCACCGCACGCGTCCGCTCGGCGGCCGGGACGCGGTGCGTGGGGCGGGCGGAGTCCGACGGGTCGGCATGAGTGACATCGGGCCACGCTAAACAGCGGGTCCGGCGCACCCGCCCAGCCCGCGCCCGGCACGCCAGGTGCCCCACCCGGTCGGACGACCGGATGGGGCCCTGTGCCCGGGACGAGGGGGAGCGTGGCTCAGATGTCGAGCCGCTGCCCGGGCACGATCAGGTCGGGATCACCGCCGATCACGGACTGGTTGGCGGCGTAGATCTTCCGCCAGGTGGTCCCGTGCCGCGCGGCGATGGCACTCAGGGTGTCGCCTTCGCGGACGGTGTAGTCGCCGCGGGACGAGCCGCGGTTCACGTGGCCCGGCGCCCGGGACGGCGTCGTCGCCGATTCCCGCTTCGCCGGGACGGACTTCCGGGCCGGCTTCGAGGCTGCCGCCTTCGTGCTCGCGGCCTCCGTCGACCGGCCGGACCCCGAGGAGCCGGGGGCCTTGCCGTAGGCCCCGGCACGGGCCGAGCAGGTGGGCCAGGCGCCCCATCCCTGCGCGCTCTGGACCTTGTTGGCCACGGCGATCTGCCCGCTCCTCGACGCCTGGTCGGCGGTGGGCGCGTACGCCGTGCCGCCGTAGGCGCGCCAGGTGCCGGCGGAGAACTGGAGTCCCCCGTAGTAGCCGTTGCCGGTGTTGATGTGCCAGTTGCCGCCGCTCTCGCACTGGGCGATGCGGTCCCACACCCCACTGTCGGCCGCGGCGGCGTCACCGGTCGCGGCGAGCAGTCCGAGCGGGGCGAGCAGTGCCGCCCCGGCGAGGACCGCCGTCGTCCGTGTCCTGTTCGCCGTACGAGCCTTCTGGCCGTTCCCGTGGGTGCTGTCGGCACATGCGGACATGTATTTCCCTCTCGAAACACCCGGGGTCCCCCAGGAAGGGGCGCGATGGCCTGCGCGTTGGACGCGGCCGTCGCGCTCCGACCCGTCCACCGGCGGCCTGCTGTGATCCCGGAGAGGATCGGCCGGCGGACGTACCCGAGCGGTGCTCGTTGCACACGGCGGAGGAATCTATGGAGCGAGGCGCCCCGATATCAACCAACTCCTTGTCATTCGAGGCCAGTTAGCGGTTACCGTAGGGAACATCGATTTTCGGCCACCCATTTCATTGGGTGATTTCCGGATTTGTCGACCCCCGTCCCTTGCGATCTGTGACTCACTTCACCCGGTCAACTTGCTCCGGCCTTCTGCAAGTTGACTGGGAGTAACCGATTCCGGGGGCACCTTCACCCCTTGCGTCGGATGGTTCGATTCCGTTCGCTCTCGGGCGTGACTCCGGCCACAGATCACCCGTTGACATCTTCAAGAGCCGGGAACCCCCGGTTCATGGGCCGGGAGCCACCCGGCACCGCCACGCACCGCATCCCGAGGAGCCACCGTGCCGCGCATGCTCGACGTCAGCGACGACGTACGCGCCGAGATCGGCGACGAAGAAGCCGACCGGCTGCTCGCCGGAGAGAACGCCCCCGGCAGTTACGACTGCACGTCGTGCCGCACCCCGGGCGACTCGGAACAGGAGCGCACCAGCACCGTCCTGTTCATCGGCGACGAGACCGCCGTCCTCGCCTTCGCCCACGCCACCTGCCTCCCCTCGCAGGTCGTGCAGGTCACCGAGGAACAACTCCAGGGCGCCGTCCGCTCGATCCACCCCGACGGCGCGCCCGCCGACCCCGTCCCCGAGCAGGCCGTGCTCGGGGTCACCAGCGGACTCGTGCTGATCAACGGCGAGCTGCACCCGGCGCTCGTCGTCGAGCCGACCGGTCCGATCGTGCGACCGGGCTCGACCGACATCGGCGACGACTTCCTGCCGCTGCTGATCGAGCAGGGGTTCATGCCGGCGACCGAGCTGCACTCGGTGCCGCCGGTCCTGCACGGCTGGTCCGTCCTGCTCGCGGCGGGCCAGCTGCACGCCGTGCTCCAGCCGGGCACCGGTGGCGGCTCGCCCGTCGCCTGGTGGCAGGCCCACCAGGCGCTCCAGGTCACCGACAGCTGGCGCGCGGCCGCCAACAAGCTCCAGCAGGTGCTCCTGTTCGCGGCGCCGGTCGGCTCGATCGGCCGTCAGCCCCGGGAGGACCTGCTGCGCGACGCGCTCGACAAGGCGGCCGCCAACGGCCAGCTGGTCGCCGCGGCGATGCCCCTCGCCGGCACGTGAGCACGTCCCGCCGGGCCGGGGGCCCGGCGGGCATCACGAAGAACCGGAGCCCGGCGAAACCACGGAGCCCGCGAGGGCGCGACACCGCACGGCCCACCGAGGCGCGGAAGCGCGTGTGCGGTGGTGCTTCGGGGCACGGCGGAGAGCTGCGGGCGGCGGTGCTTCGGGGCATGGTGGCGAGCCGCGGGCGGGTCGGGCGACGGCCGGTGCTCAGGGGTGCCCGGGCCGCGGCCCGCGCCCCCGTGTGCGCCCTCACCCCCGGCGGACCGCGAAATGACCTTTCCGGCCGCATCTGTTGGGCGCCGAGGTCGTTGGCACGTACGTGCACACCTACGACGTCCCCGGCCACCGGCCCTTCCAGCCGGTCCCTGCCTCTGGCTCCTCCCTCCGTCCCAGCAGAGAGGTGACGGCGTCGCGGCCGGTGCATGATTCTCACCATCAGGGCGGCTCGTCGGCCACGCCGATCTACGACGCGCTCTACGCCGAGTGGATCAGAGCGTTCAGGACCCTGCCCGGCGACCGGCACGGTGAGGAGAACCTGGAGTTCAAGGCCTTCGGGATCCTCGGACGGGGTTCCAACTCGTTCAGCTCGTCGGGCACGTACGGCCCGTACAGCGCCGGGGCGCAGACCGCCCGGCAGATCGCCGCGCAGCACGGGCACACCACCACCACGACGGCCGTCTGGCAGCCGGGCGCACGCCAGCACGGCTCCGGGATGCACCACATCCCGGCCGCGCTGCCGCCCGCCCCGCGCAGGGGGTTGTGAACGACCGGTCCGTGAGCGGTCACGCGTGAGGGGCGGCTCCCCCCGGGGGGCCGCCCCACACGCTGAGCCCCTGGGCGGCACTTATTCTTGTTTGTAACGCGCTTATCGCGCACCCCCCCCCAGA